>JBCBZY010000358.1:0-2684 GCA_039815115.1 Pseudomonadota bacterium
CTCGCTGAGAACCTGGTTAAATTCCTGACTCCCGACCGAATCCGTATATCCGACAACCAGAAGCAGGGCGTTATCCATCGCTTCGGCCTGAGCTGCAGTATTGCAAAGCTCGCCCTCGGCTTCCTGAGACAGCTTCCATTTGCCGGTGTCGAAATAGACGTTCATCGTGCCTTTGATGTTATATTTGTCGATGTCACCCATGCGGCCGCGGAGTGCTTCGGTTGCGGCAGTCTGTTCGGCAAAGCCCTGGGCTGTTCCGTTGCGGATCATGCTGGCCGTTTTGAGGTCCCTGTTACTCAGCGCAATGCGGCTGGCAACCAGGCCGCCGCCCCATTCTACCGTTTTGACGGTGACGGGCAGGCCGTTAAGGAGTGCATCTTCGCCAAGCTTTTCACGGCCAAGGCCCAAAAGACCCTTGCGGGCGCGGATTTCGGTTCCCTGACTGATAAGTACAACTGTACCTATGCCGTTCTCGCCGGTGACTTGCATCCGGGCGTCGCCGCGCGCGGATATGAAGCCCTTGATCTCCGGTCCTTCCGTCAGGCCGGTCAAGTCCGCTGGCGGCGTACCGTAGACGGTCAGAAGCGGCTTTTCTTCCTCCTGCGCGTTCAGACTGGCCGGTGCAGCGATGGCAACCGAAGCAAGCAAAGCAATTGCAGTGTGTTTGTGGTAAATGAATCCCATTATATTATCCCTTCATTCAATACGAGCCACCCCTGCGTTTTGTGATTGTTCGACCAATGCGACGCGCAATGGCGTGACCGACGGTCCAACCCCTCAAATTCGCAATATAAGATGTGCAGCATGAACCCCCTCAGTGTTCAGTTCATCCTTTCTGACACATTAACACCATGGACACCACCGCTCCTTTTGGGGGTAATCCGAGCGTATATTGCGGCGAACAGTGAGTATTCGCAACCTGTGCCGCGATAAATTTGCCCTTTCCGGCCGATGCGGGATTCGGAAGTTCCATCTTGGCTGATGCCGCAAATGGCCCACTGAAAGCTAAAATTGGGCTATTAATCAAAGTCGCCCTTCCAAAATTTCCGCACTGCTATAGCCTATTGAACAAAATGGAGAAATTCGTCATCTCCGTGATACGCAAAAGGGGAGGAATTCATGCCTGAAGATGAAGTGGAAACCAAAGAATCGGAAAAGGCCTACTGGTCGGAAAATATCCGGTTACTGGTCACTCTGATGGCCATCTGGTTCGTCGTGTCCTTTGGCGCTGGGATTTTGTTTCGCGATTTTCTCGACCAGTTTTCACTTGGCGGATATCCGCTCGGGTTCTGGTTTGCGCAGCAAGGTTCCATCTATGTCTTCATCGCGCTGATCTTTTACTACACGTTCAAAATGAAGAAGATCGAACGGAAATATGATCTGGATGACTGAGGGAGCCTGATATGGATACGCAGACGCTCATCTATATTTTCGTCGGTCTTTCCTTCGCGATGTATATCGGCATCGCGTTCTGGAGTCGGGCTGGTTCGACCAAGGAATTTTATGTCGCCGGCGGTGGTGTCAATCCCGTCGTCAATGGAATGGCAACGGCGGCAGACTGGATGTCGGCGGCCAGTTTCATATCGATGGCCGGAATCATCGCCTTTGCCGGCTATGACGCATCGGTTTACCTCATGGGCTGGACCGGCGGCTATGTGATGCTGGCGCTGCTCCTGGCGCCCTATTTGCGCAAATTCGGCCAGTTTACGGTGCCCGATTTCATCGGTACCCGCTACTATTCCAAGGCAGCCCGTGTGGTTGCGGTGGTCTGTCTGATCTTCATCAGCTTCACCTATATTGCCGGCCAGATGCGCGGTGTCGGGATTGTGTTTTCTCGCTTCCTCGATGTGCCGATCACGATGGGCGTGATCATCGGAATGGCGATTGTGTTCTTCTATGCAGTGCTCGGCGGGATGAAAAGCATCACCTATACGCAGGTCGCCCAATATTGCGTGCTCATCTTTGCCTATATGGTACCAGCCTTTTTCATCAGTTTTCTGATCACCGGCAACCCCATTCCGCAACTGGGTCTTGGTTCGACCGTCAACGATGGCTCGGGGCTTTATGTTCTGCAAAAGCTGGACTTGGTGCTGCAGGACATGGGTTTCGGTGCCTATACGGACGGGTCCAAGTCGATGATCGACATATTCTGCATTACCGCAGCACTGATGGTCGGCACGGCGGGTCTACCCCATGTGATCGTGCGTTTCTTTACTGTGCCCAAGGCATCGGATGCGCGGAAATCTGCAGGCTGGGCACTTGTATTCATTGCACTCCTCTACACGACGGCACCTGCGGTCGGTGCATTCGCCCGGATCAACTTTATCGAGACTGTCGATCAGACCGAATATGCCGAGGCGCCCGCATGGTTCAAAAACTGGGAAGCCAATGACCTGATCGCCTGGCAGGACAAGGATGGCGATGGCAAGATGACCTATCGCTCAGGCAGCGCTTTTGACGGCAGTCCGGAATTTTCCGGGGAAACCGGGGCGAGTGGTGAGCGTTTGATTAGCAATGCACCCAATGCAGAAAGCGAGAATGAAGTCTATGTCGACCGCGACATCATGGTGCTCGCCAATCCGGAGATTGCCAATCTGCCGGGCTGGGTGATCGCGCTGGTGGCCGCTTGCATTAACACGAGATCGGAGCCTGTGAGACTGACGTCTTCGCCAAGCACATCTTCC
>JBCBZY010000016.1:0-19378 GCA_039815115.1 Pseudomonadota bacterium
CTGCGCTTGCTGGCGCGCGAAGTCTATGACCGGGTCGTGGCAATGAAAGGTGCGAACCGGGTGGCTCTTGTCACGGGGGAAGAGAAAATCATCCCCCGGGATGCCCGCTGGTTTCTGTGCACCGCCGAAGCGATGCCGGTCGACCGCGAATTCGGCTTCGTCGCGATTGACGAGGCCCAACTGGGGATAAATCCCGAACGCGGGCATGTGTTCACCGACCGGATCCTCCATGCCCGGGGTCGGGACGAAACGATGATCCTCGGATCGGAAAGCTTGCGCCCGCTCATCCGGGCGCTGCTGCCGGATGCCGAGATCATCACCCGGCCGCGCTTTTCCACGCTCAGCTATGCCGGCCCGCGAAAATTGTCCCGCCTGCCGCGCCGCTCGGCAATTGTCGCCTTTTCGGTAGAGGATGTCTATTCGATCGCGGAGATGTTGCGGCGACAACATGGCGGGGCAGCAATCGTAATGGGGTCGCTGTCGCCGCAAACCCGCAACGCCCAGGTCAAGATGTATCAGGATGGTGAGGTCGACTATCTGGTCGCGACTGACGCTATCGGCATGGGTCTGAATCTGGATGTGACCCATGTTGCCTTTGCTGCTCTGACCAAATTTGACGGACAGCGCAGACGTCGGCTAACCCTTGCCGAAATCGGACAGATTGCGGGCAGGGCGGGACGCCACCAGAAGGACGGCAGTTTTGGTGTGCTGACCGGAGCCTTGTCTTCAGGTGAACTCGAACCGGAGGAAATTGAGCGGCTCGAAGAGCATGACTTTCCGACACTGGACTGGCTTTACTGGAGGGAAGCAGAGCCCGACTGTGCGAGCATTGACGGTTTGATCGCATCGCTCGAGACCCGGCCCGCCGAGCGCCATTTGCAGCCGGCCCCGGAAGCAATTGATCTCGCGATTCTCAAGCGGTTGTCCATCGACCCGGAGGTCCGGAAACTGGCGCAGGGCCGGGATCAGGTTCAATTGCTTTGGGAAACCGCCTCGATCCCGGATTTTCGAAAAATCGGTGCAGATCATCAGGCCCGCTTTGTCGCCTCGCTGTGGCCTTGGCTGGCGCAGGGTTCTGGCCGGATACCGCATGCCCGCATGGCCCAGGAAATATCCCGGCTGGAAAATGTTCAGGGTGATATCGCGACGCTGGCGGCCCGGATCGCAGCGGCCCGCACCTGGAGTTATATTGCCCAGAAGTCGCGATGGGTTGAACAACCGTCCGTGATGGTCGAACGGACACGGGATCTGGAAAGCAGGCTCAGTGATGCCATGCACAGTCAGCTGACCCAGCGATTTGTCGACAAGCGGACGCGTGTCTTGATGCGGGGGCTGGGAAAGACGGCCTATGAGCAGGACATTGCCATTGAACCCGATGGGGCAATCACGGTCGAAGGACTGGAAATAGGGACCTTGAAGGGCTTCCAATTTGTCGTTCCATCAGATAGCCGGAGAGAAGACCGCAAGATGATGCTGGCGGCTGCAGAGAAATATCTGGGACGAATTATGACCGAAAAAGCAGATGCACTTGCAAAGGCGCCGGACAGCGTATTGTCGCTGGTGGCCGATGCCTCCGGGCAACCGGCGATCATGTGGGTCGATGACCGGCTCGCGGTTCTGGTCAAAGGCAAAAGCCTGCTCACGCCAGAACTGAAATTCGACTCTTCGGTCAAGGATATGTCGCCGGAAAACGCCAAGAAGGTTGAGACCCGCGTGCAAACCTGGCTGCAGACAATGATTGCCCGGCATCTGGAGGGCCTGATCAAGATCCAGACACTGGCCGGAGATGAATCCACGCCGGCTTCCGTGCGCGCCCTGTTTGCCCAGATTGTCGAAGCCGGAGGGATTATCTCGCGACGACAGGTGGACCAGGCAGTGCGGGCTCTGGACAATGACATGCGCGGCGTCGCGCGGCGGGCCGGTCTGGTGTTCGGCGCCCTCGATATTTTCCATCATGCGCTGATGAAACCGGGTGCAGTCCTTTGGCGGGCCGGGCTTTTCGCAGCGCTGCGTGAAGAACCGATGATGACGCTGCCGGATGACAATGCCGTCCATCTCAAGGACTGGAAATTCGCCGATGCCGAGCATGCCAGCCGATCGGGTTTTCGACCCGTCGGACCGGAACATGTGCGCGTCGACATGGCGGAACGGCTGATCAAACAGGCGCATGAAGCCCGCCAGGCAGGACCGGTTTTTGCCGTCGATCCGGCGCTGGCAACTTCGCTCGGACTGTCTGCGGACGTCCATGCCGCGTTGCTCGAATTGGCGGGATTTGAGAAATCGGACAAGCCACCGGCCCAGCCGGAAAACAAGCCGGAAGAGGTGGCGGTAGAAGCATCACCGGAAGAACCGCCTGCTGAACCGGCCCCGGATGACGCAAAGGCGGAGTCGGAAGGAGTAGTTGAAGCACCCGCGCCGGACGCCCCAGGCAAAGAAGAGGCAGAAAGTCCGACGATCTACTGGCGCTGGCAGGGCATGGGCCGGAAACCACAGCGAAAGCAGGACGGCCGCGGCCCCCGAAAGCCCGGTAAGGCGCCGAAACGCAACAAGAACACGCCCCGGAAACCGGAGCCGGTGCTGGCCAAGGCTGGCGGAGCCTTTGCAGAGCTGGAAGCCCTGAAAGACGCGATGAAAAAATAGGATGCAGCATTGAAAGCAAAAACAGCGCGCAGTTCATCTGAAACCTCAGGACCGGGATCCGAAGTGATCCGGATAGACAAGCTGCTCTGGTTTTTGCGTTTTGTCCGCAACCGCACGATGGCGAAACGGCTGTCGGTCAAAGGTCATGTGAGATTGAACGGGCGGCGTGTGGAGCGGGCCCATACCAGCGTCCGGGCCGGAGACATCCTGACCATTCCGCAGGGGCGGGACGTGCATGTTGTCCGAATTTCGAAATTGCCGGAACGTCGAGGGCCGCCCGCGGTCGCCAATTCCTGCTTCGAACGGCTGGAACCAGGACGATTGAACTGATCAAAGAAATAGCGAGCAAACCAACTGTTGACCAAAAAGATTTTGGGCAATAGCAAGACTCTACTGCCGCAAAGCGGTGGACTTTGCAGATGGAGTGGACGACCCGATGACCTATGTAGTGACCGACGCGTGTATCAAGTGCAAATATATGGACTGCGTGGAAGTCTGTCCGGTCGACTGTTTTTATGAAGGCGAAAACATGCTGGTGATCAATCCCAGCGAATGCATCGATTGCGGTGTCTGCGAGCCGGAATGCCCTGCCGAAGCGATTTTGCCCGATACCGAAGACGGCCTCGAAAAATGGCTCGAAGTGAATACCAAATATTCCGAAAGCTGGCCGAACATCACGGTCAGCCGCGAACCGCCGGCCGATGCCGACGAGTTCAAGGGTGTGGAAGGCAAGTTCGAAGCTCACTTCTCGGAAAGCCCTGGCGAAGGCGATTAAGTTTAGCTGACCGCAGGTATCGGGCGTTTTTGTTTTAACCTCAAACGCCGGGCGCGGGCATCCGCCCGCTTGGCTTTCCTCGCATAAGTTCGGGCGCGCGGTCGCGCTTGCCGACGCTATGCGTCGGATTGGTGACCCACCGATAGGGCACCAAACCGAGCGCAGCGAGGCAAGGCCGACTGGCCGCCGCGCCTTATGGCGCGTAGCCAAGGGCACGGATGTGCCCGCCCGGCGCTTGAGGTAAAAAAAGACTCAAAACCTCTCCGAAAACCCAAGGCTCCCGCTCTTCCTGATCTTGCCGATGGATTAAACGCCACTATATGCACCGTATAACAGGCTCATCATGAGCGGAAATGAGAACCATAAGTGGCTGCCTGGAGCGCTACGGGGATTCTGTCCTCCAAGCTCGCAGGGAACCGCACAATAGTTGTCTATTGCAACCAAAAATTGCATTTTGGTGACGAATCTGTTAACATCATTGTTGGTAAGCGGCTGGACACCTGACTGAGGGGGAAGATGTTCGGTCGTTATGTATATGTACGGAAGGGTTTTTTCGTCGGGGTTTTGCAAAAAATTGAACGAATCTATCCTTCTTTCCCGAAAGTAAGAAAGGCTGATTAATGGCTGCCAATACGCTGTCCTTTGATGTGGGCGATTATGTAGTGTACCCGAAACATGGTGTGGGCCGGGTTGTTGAACTTCAGAATGAAGAAATTGCGGGCATGCAACTGGAGCTGTACGTGCTCCGGTTTGAAAAGGAGCGCATGACGCTTCGCGTGCCGACGAACAAGGCCGAAGGTGTGGGGATGCGCAAGCTGTCCTCGGACAAGACGCTGAAGGAAGCGCTCGAAACGCTCAAAGACAAACCCAAGGTCAAACGCTCGATGTGGTCGCGCCGGGCCCAGGAATATGAAGCGAAGATCAATTCCGGTGACCTCGTCTCGATTGCCGAGGTTACCCGTGATCTGTTCCGCGCCGACGATCAGCCGGAACAAAGCTATTCCGAGCGCCAGATTTTCGAAGCGGCCTCCAGCCGCCTGGCGCGCGAACTCGCCGCCATGGAAGAAACCGATGAGCCGACGGCTCTGGAGAAAATTCTCGAGATTCTGAATATCGCTGCTCCGCAATATTATGAGACAAAGGAAGAATAGTTCCTTCTCCTTGAATTTCAAAAGGCCGCGCCGGAAACGGGGCGGCCTTTTTTCATGCGTCAGGCCTGGAAGAACGCGTCGACATACCGATCGATTTCGCCCAGCGCGCGGGATTTGCTGTCAGCGTCCTGAAAGGATCCGGCAAAACCGTTTTTGGCCAGCGCCACAATATCATCCGCGCTCAGGTCCAGAGCTTCGGCTGTCTGCAGAAAATTGGCGTTCATATAGCCGCCAAAATAGGACGGATCATCAGAATTGACCGTCGCCTGCAGGCCCAGATCGAGCATTTTTTTCAGCGGGTGCTGCTTCAGATCATCAACCACGCAAAGCGCGAGATTGGAAAGGGGACAGACGGTCAATGTCATGCCCTCCCTGACCAGCCGCTCGACGAGCTGGTCATCCTCGAGGGACCGGTTGCCATGGTCTAGGCGATCGATTTTCAATTCGTCCAGCGCTTCCCGAACATAGGACGGCGGGCCTTCTTCCCCGCCATGAGCGACGCA
Organism: Pseudomonadota bacterium; assembly: GCA_039815115.1. Lineage (GTDB taxonomy): Bacteria > Pseudomonadota > Alphaproteobacteria > Sphingomonadales > Sphingomonadaceae > Parasphingorhabdus. The sequence continues at coordinate 5,070 of JBCBZY010000016.1, forward strand.
TTTCAGGCCCTTTTCCCGCGCCCGGGCAAAAACGCCCGCAAATTTTGACGGCGGATGGCCAAGCTCGGACGAGTCCAGTCCGACACCCAGGATCCGGTCGAGCCAGGGTTCTGCCTGTTCCAGCGTGACGAAGGCGTCTTCCTCGCTGAGATGGCGGAGAAAACACATGATCAGGTGAGAGCTGATCCCCAGATCGCTGTCGGCATCGTCCATAGCCCGAAGGATGCCGGAAATCGCAGTATCAAAGGAGACGCCCCTTTCCGTATGACCCTGCGGATCAAAGAAAATTTCGGCATGTTGCACATTATCCCGCTCAATCCGCCGAAAATAAGCCATGGCCAGATCATAAAAATCCTGCTCGGTCTGCAGGACACTCATGCCCTGATAATAGATGTCGAGAAAATCCTGGAGATTGGAAAAAGCGTAAGCCGCCCGGACTTCCTCGACCGATGCAAAAGGAATATCCACTTCGTTGCGCTGGGCGAGGGCAAACATCAATTCCGGTTCCAGCGAACCTTCGATGTGCAGATGCAATTCCGCTTTCGGAAGTCCGGCGATAAAGGCTTCGCGGCGAGAGGCTGATGGAAAATCGGGTAGCATGGTCATCCTTTTTGAGCGAGGGAATCCGCCGCTGCATCGCTGCCAAAGATAATATCCGCGTCCGGTTTGTTCGCAAGAATTTCATCCTTTGTCAGCCCATCCAGCTCATGCGGGAAAATCAGCCACTCTTCGGTTTCATGGACATAATAATCCGGACGAAGTGCTGTCTGGTTGCGTGAGGGCTTGTAGTAGACCGTTGCGATCCGGACATTTTTAGGCATGTTGTGGCGACAGCGTGTGCCCAGTTCGGACAGAAAGGCTTCAATGCTGCGGCCGCTGTCAAACACGTCATCCACGATCAGCAGATTGTCATCCGGGTTGAGCGTGTCGATCAGATAGCCCAGGGCATAGACGCGGACCTTGCGGTTCTGCTTGTCGATCCCGGAATAGGATGACGTCCGGATCGCGATATGATCGGTGTCCTGACCGTGAAATTCCAGTATTTCCTGAACCGCAATCCCGACCGGTGCACCTCCGCGCCAGATTCCGACAATATGAGTCGGTGTAAAATCGCTCCCTGCCACCTGCATGCCCAGACGAAAGGAATCCGACAGCAGATCGTTGGCCGAGATGTAGATTTTGGAGTCTGTCATTGGACTTTTCCCTGATTTCCGCGGGACTGCGAAGCTTCTGCGGTTCTTGAAAACTACACTTGTCATCAGGTGATCACTACCGTATTATGCAGGCAATACAGCGAGGAGACCCCGGATGAAGAAATTACTTATGATTGTTCCTATTCTGGCACTGGCCGCCTGTGAAGGGTCAATTGCGAGTGCCGTAGCCAGTGGAGCGAAAAGCAGCTTTTCCGATGGCATCGCCATCACGACCTCTGACAGCAATCCCGGGGATTTCAGTGGTGTTACGCTCGCCGGTCCGGACAATGTCATTTTCACCGCAGGGTCGGATTTTTCCATCCGCGCGGAAGGCGATCCCGATGCGATCGAGGAACTGCGCTACAAGATCAAGGATGGACAGTTGAAGATCGGGCGCGAATCAGAATCGGGCTGGACCGGGAACAGCGGATCAGCGGTCGTCTATGTCAGTGCACCGTTACTGAAAAATGCCAAGCTGGCCGGGTCGGGCGATCTGAAAGTCGACGAAATGTCGGACGAAAGTGCAAGCCTCAGCCTCGCGGGTTCGGGGAATCTCGAAGTTGCAAAAGTTGAAACCGCATCGCTCAAGGCCAAGCTCGCCGGTTCGGGTGACATGACTGTGGCCGGTACGGCAGACAGCGCCAGTGTCTCCATTGCCGGTTCCGGAGACGTTCGCGGCAAGGACCTGAAAGCCGATAGCGCAAGCATCAAGATTGCGGGAAGCGGTGATGCCACCCTGTCTTCGGACGGATCAGTGGATGCCAAAATCGTCGGTTCCGGCGATATCCGGGTGCATGGCGAAGCAACCTGCAAGTCGAAAACCGCGGGTTCGGGAGATGTGACCTGCGGCTGATCCGGGAATCAGGCAGCAATTGAAATAGCTTGGCCACGGCGCGCGGTTGTGGCAGGTTATGGCTATGCCAAACCTTTGGGAAAAATATGCTGTTCCGCGGATCATCCGGTTCGCTTGCGCGCAGCCGGCAGTGATGGAGGATCGCAGCAAGATCGTTCCCAGGGCGAGCGGCGAAGTGCTGGAACTGGGTTGTGGCGGCGGAATCAACCTGCGATTCTATGACCAACGGCGAATCAGCAAGCTGACCGGGCTCGACCCTTCTGCAGAGCTGCTGGACTATACCAAACAGGAAGCCCGTGACCGCCAGATTGACATGGAGATACGCGACGGGATTGGTGAAGCCATGCCGTTCGCGGATGACAGCTTTGACACGGTGCTGACGACTTTTACCCTTTGTTCAGTACAGGACGGTAAGCAGGTTCTCAGCGAAATGCGGCGGGTTTTGAAGCCGGACGGGAAGATTCTGTTTCTCGAACATGGCCGGGCGCCCGACAAGGGGCCCGAAAAATGGCAGAAACGGATTGAACCGGTCTGGAAACATATTGCCGGTGGCTGTCATCTGCACCGCCCTGTTTCGAAACTGTTTGAAGCCAACGGCTTTGCGCTGAGCGACAATGATGGCCATTACGCGCCGAAAACGCCGCGCTGGCTGGGCTGGATGGAATTTGGAGAAGCCCGACCGTTATGATTCGACCTGCTATTCTCGCATCGGCCTTGTCGCTGGCACTCATTTCCACATCTGCATCGGCAGCGGAACGCAAATATTCCATATTTGGCTTTGAAGACATTCGGATCAATAATGGCGTGAATGTTGTTATCACCACCGGCGAAGGACCGTCTGCCCGGGCTGACGGGCAGAATCGCGAGATTCTGGATCGGGTGTCCCTGCGCAAGGCGGGCGGCCAGCTGACTGTTTCGGTCAAACCTCTGCCTGGAGATTCCAACAATTTCACCGCCGATCAGCCGGTCACATTGTATCTCAGCACCTATCGGCTCAAATCCGTCACGCATCTCGGGTCGGGGCTGGTCCGGATCGACCGGATAGACAGCCGCAATCCCAGCTTGCGAGTGGGGGGCTTCGGCTCCGTTACGGTGGATGAACTGGAAAGTGATACCGTCAAAGTCGCGATGAATGGTGGCGGGGATCTCACCATAACCGGAGAAACCGGCAGTGCTCGCGTGGAAATGCTGGGCTCGAGCATCCTGCGTGCATCAGGACTGACGGCAGACAATCTGATCCTGCGCCATCGTGGCCCGGCGAGCAGCCATCTGACCGTCGAACGGCAGGCAGAAATCAGCAATAGCGGCACCGGTCAGATCCAGATTGACGGTCGCCCCAATTGCAACGTGCGCACTGATGGTGCGGCACAGATTGTCTGCAATCCCAAGCGCTAGTTCGTTCCGGCTGTCCGGAATGAATCAGGAGCTGGTTCTAGTGTACCGTCCCCAGCGTCTGATCAATCGATAGCAGCACACATAGCCGCTCGACCTGGCGCCACTTGCAATAATGCAGGTGATTTCCCAGCGCACGGCTCTTGTCCGCACGATTCGCAGCCTCCAGCCCTGCTTCGTCGCCAAAATTGGTGATCAGCTGCTGGGCGTCGGAGAAATTGGTGGAGTCGATAAATACGGGAAGTTGCAAGAACGCGCTCCTGATTGCCGGCGCTCCCGAGGGGATGCCGCGTTGAACAGATGGTCTAGCGACGAGGGATGGAGATTATGTCAAACACAATGGTGAACAAATTCTTGCGTATCAGGCGGTGAAGGGCACTGGTCAATTACCACAGGGCGTGGCATTGGGCCCAGCATGGAACCGGAAGAAAAATCTGAAAAACTGAAGCGGAAGGATACGGCACCCCCCAGTGCCGGCGGGTTTTTCCTCGCCGCGGGTTGCATTGCCGGGGTGATTATCGGCGGATTTATGGGCCAGCCTTCTATCGGATTTTTGACCGGTCTGGGGTTGGGCGGCGTTATTGCCCTGGCCATGTGGTATGCTGACCGCAACCGTTAAACCGGATTGAATGGATGCTGGCCATTCTCGCGACCCGGCGCTTGTCAGGACGGTGCGGCCTTTCTATTGTCAGATCATGCTGAAACATCTGAGAAACCTGATCATCCTGTTCGTCATTCTGGGCGCAGGGGCCTTTTATTATCTCTCCCAGGGTGACACTGCGCGACTGCCGCTGGAGGCCACAACCGGTGTTGTTCCGGAGATCACCCATGTCCGGGTCGAAAATTTTCCCACCATAAATGTCGCCGAAGCCGATCCGTGGGCTGACGGCGAAGGGCCGGTTGCGGCCGAGGGGCTGAAGGTAGAGCGGTTTGCCGAGGGGCTGGACCATCCCCGCACAATGCTGCGCCTGCCCAATGGTGACATCCTGGTTGCTGAAACCAACAGCCCGCCGCGGACGATGGGCGGTATTGAAGGCTGGGTGATGCGCAACCTCATGAGCAAGGCCGGGGCTGGCACGCCTTCTGCCAACCGGATCACATTGCTCCGGGACAGCGATGGGGACGGGACAGCGGAAGCGCGTTTTGCCTATCTGGAGAACCTCAATTCCCCTTTCGGCATGGCACTGGTCGATGACACGCTTTATGTGGCGAACACCAATGAAGTGCTTGCTTTTCCTTATGTCGAGGGCGAGAACCAGATCACGGCAGAAGGCCGCAAGGTTGCTAATCTGAATGCCGTGGCTCCCAATAATCACTGGACCCGCGGACTGATCGCCAGCCCGGACGGCGAATATCTGTTCATATCCGTCGGCTCCAACAGCAATATCGGCGAAAACGGCATGGAAACGGAAACCGAGCGCGCTGCGATCCTGCGCGTCGAGCTCGCGACCAACGAGAAGATTATCTATGCCGACGGTCTGCGCAATCCCGTCGGGATGGCCTACGAACCGCGCACGGCCAAGTTGTTCACGGTCGTCAACGAGCGCGACATGCTCGGCAGCGACATGGTGCCCGACTATCTTACGGAAGTGCGTTTCGCCGCACATTATGGCTGGCCCTGGCATTTCTGGGGCGGGCATATTGATCCGCGTGTCGAACCCAAAAATCTCGACCATCGTCAGTATGAGCGGCGGCCCGATTATGGTCTGGGGGCTCATGTCGCACCCCTGGATCTGGCCTTTGCGAACGGTCAGGCCCTGGGTGAACCCTTTGTCAACGGCGCGGTCGTGGCACGGCACGGCTCCTGGAACCGCAAGCCACTGGCGGGCTATGACGTGATCTTTGTGGATTTTAATGAAAAAGGCGAACCGGTCGGCAAGCCCACCATGCTCCTGGAAGGTTTTGTCGACGAGGACAGCAAGGCCCAGGGACGTCCGACGATGGTTGAATTTGACCAGACCGGTGCGCTGCTGGTGTCCGATGATGTCGGCGGAATTATCTGGCGAGTATTCCGGGAAGGCTCGGAAGCTGCGGCGGATGTAGAGGCTGAGGGCGCGGACGAGTAGACGTCAGGTCAGGGATTTACCCGCACGTCCGGCCAGTTCGACAATATATTGCCAGGCGATACGCCCGGACTGGTTGCCGCGATGTCTCGCCCACTGCATTGCGTCGGCCTTGTCAAACTCCAGATCATGGACTTGGGCATAGCGGGTGACCATCGCGAGATATTCGTCCGGGGACGCGGCATGGAAGCCGAGACGGATGCCGAATCGGTCGGAAAGCGCGAGCTTGTCATCGAGGATATCACGCGGGTGGACGGGATCATCCTGTTCCGACATGTGGCGCGGGACGATGTGCCGCCGATTGGCGGTGACATAGAGCCGGACATTGGCCGGGCGCTCTGACGCACCACCTTCGAGCAGAGAGCGCAGCAATCGCGGTGCGCTTTCATCGCCATCAAACCCGATATCATCAATGAAGAGGACAAAGCTCCGGTCGATCCCCGACAACCGGTGGAAGAGCTCCGGCAGGCTATCCAGTCGGTCCGCCGATGCCTCGATCAAAGCCAGATCGGTTCCGTCAGCGCGGAGCGCGCCAACTGCGGACTTGACCAGCGCAGACTTCCCCATCCCCCGCGATCCCCACAAGAGAATGTCATGGGCGGCAAAGCCGTCGGCCAACCGCTGGCTGTTTTCCATCAAGCGGGATTTCTGGTCGTCAATGCCGGTCAGAAGGTCCAGGTTCAGCGGGGCAAAATCTGGAATCGCCCGAATATTCCGGCCATCCCAGTACCAGGCATTCCCTTCGGCAAGGTCGGCGTCGGGTTTATCGGGAGGAGACAGCCGGTCCAGTGCATCGGCGATGCGCTCCAGAACGTCCCGGATATCCCCGTCCGCCATGTCAGGCGGAAAGCGCGTCGCTGTCGAGCGCGTAAAGGATATCCGCGCCGCTCATCGCTGCTGGTTTCAGGCCCATGGCCTCCGGCACGATATGGTCGAGATAATAGCGAGTCGTCACCAGCTTCGACTGAAGGAATGGATCGGAACCCTCGCCCAGTTCGGTGTGGGCGATGTCATGCTGTTGCTTCATCAGCATGCCGCATGTCGCCGTCGCCAGCATCGTCATGAACGGATAGCTTCCCGCCAGTCGGTCGTCGATCGAGGCATCACCGCCGCTCATCCATGAAGCGACATCTTCCACCGCTTGCGCCAATGCGGACAGAGCAGGTTCGTCGCCAGCAGACAGCCTGATCTCGGCAAGCAGGCTGTTCATCGCTTCCCCGCCATCCAGACCCAGTTTTCGGCCGACCAGATCGGCGGCCTGAATGCCGTTTGTGCCTTCGTAAATCGGGGCAATCCGGGCATCTCGGAAATGCTGTGCCGCCCCCGTTTCCTCGACAAAGCCCATGCCGCCATGCACCTGAACCCCAATGGACGCGACTTCATTGCCGACATCGGTCCCATATCCCTTGATCAGCGGGGTCAGGATTTCGGCTCTGGCCTTGGCGCCGTCCAGTCCCAGGGTCGCGCGGTCGACATGAGAGGTGGCATAATAGAGCAGGGCCCGGGTGGCCTGGGTCAGCGATTTGGATCGCAGCAGCATCCGGCGTACATCGGGATGTTCGATAATCGCGACCGGTTCCTTGCTGCCGCTGCCGGCGCGGGCCGACTGGACGCGATCGGCCGCATAGCTGATCGCCTGTTGTGTTGCCCGTTCGGAAATCTGAACACCTTGCGACCCCACATTGATACGGGCATTGTTCATCATCGTGAACATCGCTTTCATCCCGCCAAATTCTCCACCGATCATTTCGCCATAACATGCGTCCTGCTCGCCATAGGCCATGACGCAGGTTGGCGAGGCGTGGATGCCGAGCTTGTGCTCAATCGACACGCAGGTCACGTCATTTGGTTCGGTCACATTGCCTTCTGCATCGAGATGGTTTTTGGGCACGATAAACAGCGAAATGCCGCGCGTGCCTTCCGGCGCACCTGGGGTACGGGCGAGAACGAGATGAATGATATTCTCGGTCAGGTCATGCTCGCCAAAGGTGATATAGATTTTCTGGCCCTTGATCCGGTATTTGCCGGCATGCGGTCCTTCGGTCACCGGTTCGGCGGTTGCGCGGAGCGCGCCGACATCGGATCCGGCCTGCGGTTCGGTGAGGTTCATGGTGCCAGTCCAGGCGCCGGAAATCAGGTTCGGCAGATAGCGGGCCTTCTGTTCGTCACTGCCATGGGCGTGAAGGGCTTCGACCGCGCCGAAGCTGAGCATCGGGCACAGGGTGAAGGCGAAATTCGCCGCCCCGCAGGTTTCGAGAATCAGCGCCGAAAGCGAATAGGGCAGGGCCTGTCCATCATAATCCTCCGGCCCGTCAATCGACGCCCAGCCCCCGGCAACAAACTCGTCATAGGCCTTGCGGAATCCTTCCGGCATCGTCACCACGCCGTCGTTCCACTGCGCGCCGACCGTGTCACCGGTCCGGTTCAGTGGTGCGAATTCTCCCATCGCAAATTGTCCGATGCCTTCAACAATGGCCTCGACCATGTCTTCGCTGGCATGGGCAAATCTTTCATGCTCGGCCAGTTCGCCAATTTTCGCGATATGCTTGAGAACGAAAATCTGTTCCCGGCTCGGTGCTGTGAAATCCATGAAAACCTAATCCGCTATTGCTTGAAATCCTGCTGGGCTATAGCGCCCAATCATGTCTGGCTCAAATGATCATATTGCCGAGAATGGGAGACGTTACGGCAAGCTCACCATAGCGGAAGCCGCTGATCTTCTGCGCGACGGCCAGCTGGTCGCTGTGCCGACGGAAACGGTCTACGGACTGGCGGCGGATTCGGCGAATCCAGAGGCTGTGGCCGGGATCTACCGATCCAAGGGCCGCCCCGACTTCAATCCGCTGATTGTTCATGTGCCGGATCTGCAAACGGCTTTGACAATCGGAGAATTCAATCCTCTGGCTCGCCAGCTCGCCGAGGCCTTCTGGCCTGGTCCGCTGACTCTGGTTGTCCCCCTGCGGTCCGGCACCGGGATCTCTCCTGCGGTCACCGCCGGTCTCGATACGATCGCGCTCAGATGCCCGGCCCATCCGGTGATGCAGGAACTGTTGCAGCAATCCGGACTGTTTCTGGCGGCGCCATCGGCCAACCGGAGCGGGGCGATAAGTCCGACGACTGCTGCCCATGTTCAGGCCAGTCTGGGAGATGCCGCGCCGGCGATTCTGGATGCCGGCCCCTGCGCCAGTGGTCTGGAATCCACCATTGTCGGGATAAGCGGAGACGATTTTGCGATCTTGCGACCCGGTCCGGTCAGTGCGGAAGATCTCGAGAAGGTCACCGGACGGAAAGCTGCGCGCGCGACGGGAACCGGTATCCAGTCTCCAGGGCAGCTGGCAAGTCATTATGCACCCTCCAAGCCGTTGCGGCTGGACGCGCTGGACGCCAGTTCAGAGGAATTCCATATCGGGTTTGGAGACGTGCCAGGCGATGTCAGCCTGTCTGACGCAGGGGACCTCGCAGAAGCGGCGAGCCGGTTATACGCGTTGCTTCACGAGGCCGATGCCAGCGACAAGCCGGCCATTGCCGTTGCGCCTGTCCCGGCGCATGACGCAGGTCTCGCCATTGCTGACCGGCTGGCACGGGCGGCTTTCGGCTCCTAAACATCCGGATACACAGATTTACAGAGCCCGGTTTGAGCCTGACGCCCAATTGCTGTACTGTCACCCAGTCATTGCAAGATATGACATTCAAAATGAAGGCAAATTTGAGGGGAGGCGCATCATGACGGCTGTACAAAAATCGCTTGCGGAATTTCTGGGAACATTCTGGCTGGTATTCGGAGGCTGCGGCAGCGCGGTCATTGCCGCGGCTTTTCCGGAAGTCGGGATCGGATTGCTGGGCGTGTCTCTGGCATTTGGCCTGACCGTCGTCACCATGGCTTATGCTGTCGGACATATCAGCGGATGCCATCTCAACCCTGCGGTCACTCTGGGGCTTTGGGCAGGCGGCCGTTTTCCTGCCAATGAGATTCCGATTTACATCATCGCTCAGGTTGTGGGGGCGGTGGCTGCCGCTGCTGCGCTTTACCTCATCGCGACCGGCAATGCCGATTATGACCTTGCCACCAATGGCCTCGCAGCCAATGGAGTCGGAGAGAAGTCTCCGGGCGGCTATGCGATGGGCGCCGGGATCGCGATTGAAGTCCTGCTGACCTTCTTTTTCCTGATGATCATTCTGGGCGCGACAGACGGACGGGCACCCGCCGGTTTTGCGCCATTGGCCATCGGACTGGGCCTGACGCTCATCCACCTGATCAGCATTCCGGTTACCAATACGTCGGTGAATCCCGCACGGAGTACCGGCCCGGCGCTGATCGAAGGGGGCATCGCGCTGTCGCAACTGTGGATTTTCTGGGTCGCTCCGATCATCGGCGCCATACTTGCCGGATTCGCCTACAAGTTTGTCGGTGGCAGCGGACAGGATGTCGACGGCACGGAAGACTGACAGACAGTTGTTGAACGCGCCCAGACCGGGAACAAACCGAATCCGCCATATTTTGGGTTGCAAAATGCAATTTTTGTTGGACCGCAAGCGCAGGTTGCGCAATAACGGGTCATCAAAGGGGTAGTATTTGCTCGAGATGGTGGGTTTCCGGCGAAAATATCTGGCACTGTTTGGTGCCCTCCTTTTGACGGGCTGTGCCACCGAAGAAGAGGAAGAGGTCAAGCAGACCGATCCGATACCGGCCGCCGTCTCGGCTGCCAGCCCGGCTGCGGAAACCGAAATCATTACATCTGCCGGAACCGTGCGATTGCGCCGGGAAACGGAACTGGGCTTTACGACAGCGGGTCAGGTGGCGACTGTTCGTTTTGAAGAAGGTGACCGGATCCGCAAAGGCGCAGTCCTCGCCGCTCTCGATACCAGTACGGTGTCCGCGGATCTGGAGGCGGCCAGAGCCGAGCAGGATCGCGCCGAGGCGCAACACGAACGTTTGAAATCCCTGTTTGCCGACGGCTGGGTGACCAAGGCACAAGTCGAACAGTCCGAGGCCGCCATGCGCGCGGCCCGCGCCAATGTTCAGGCGAGTCGCTTTGCCAGCAATACGTCCCGGATCATTGCGCCTGGCAATGGCATATTGCTGACGCGCAATATCGATGCCGGTCAGATTGTCGCCGCCGGGCAGACGGTCATGGTGTTCGGCGAAACTGGCAAGGGATTTTTGCTGCGCGTGCCCATGACCGATGCCGTGGCCTCGCGGGTGCGTGTCGGCATGCCGGCGCAGGTGACCATTCCGGCGGTGCAGGACAGTCCGATCGATGCGATTGTCGCTGAGAAGGACGGGCGGGCGGATCCCCGGACCGGGACCTTTGATGTCGGTTTCCTTCTGCCCGCCAGTGATCGCCTGCGCTCCGGGCAGCTTGGTTCGGTCGATATCCAGGTCGCGAGAGGTTCCAGCAGCGCCATTACGATACCTTCGACCGCCATATTCGGTATCCGGTCGGGGGAAGGGCTGGTTTTCGCGGTCGACAAGGAAAATCGCGTGAAGCAGCGCGCCGTGGTGATCGGATCACTGGAGGATGAGAATGTCGAGATCGCTTCCGGGCTGGCAGAAGGCGAGCTGATCGTCACACGCGGCGTTGAAGATCTGCGCGACGGCGATGTGATCAAGCCGATAAGAGCCGCCCAGTGAGCACATTTCATCTGACCGGGACAGCGGAGGACTGAAATGCTCGCCCGGTTTGTCATAGAGCGCTGGCAACTGACTTTCGTCATGTTTCTGCTGATGTCGGTTCTGGGTGTCTTTGCCCTTAACAACATCACCCGGGCGGTCGATCCGCATTTCCCCATTCCGTCGGTGACGGTCATTGCCATCCTGCCCGGGGCGGATGCACAGGACATGGAAGAAACGGTCGCCAAACCGATAGAGGATGTCGTGCAGGGGCTGGACGATGTCGTCGAGATCGAGTCCACCAGCACTGACGGCGGAACGATAGTGCGCGTCGAGTTCAGCGAGTGGACCGGCGATGTGGATGGCTATTTCGACGATGTGGTGCGCGAGGTTTCGGCGATCCGGGACCAGCTTCCCGACAATCTGGCGCGGCTGGAGTATCGGAAATTCCGGACGACGGAAGCCGCGGTCATTCAGCTTGCGATGGTCAGCGATACGGCCTCGTGGCGCCGGATGGAGAAATATGCCGATGATCTGGTTGACAATCTGAGCCGCTATGACGGCGTGCGCGAGGCGCGGATCTTCGGCCTGCCGGATCCCGAAGTCAGCGTGATCATTGATTCCCGGCGTCTGTCGGAGCTCCGGGTGCCCCCGAGCGCTGTTGCCGATGCGCTGCGCATGGGCGGTATGGAAATGCCGGGCGGCGCGGTCCAGAGCGGCGGACGCCGCCTGAATGTCGAGGCCGGAGGGGCCTATCGCGATCTGGACAGCATCCGCTCGCTGCCTCTGCGCGCTTCAGACGGAACGGTGCTGAAAGTCGAAGATGTCGCTGACGTGGAATGGGGTGCGGACGAGCAGATTTACCGGACAAAGCATCAAGGCAACCGCGCCGTATTCATCACCGCGACCCAGAAGGACGGGATCGACGTGACCCGGCTGAAACAACAGCTGGATGTCGAACTGGATCAGGCGAGGGCGCTGCTGCCGCCGGATATCAAGCTCGAAATGCAGTTTGACCAGAGCAAGGATGTCGAACGGCGGCTGAGCGAACTCGCCCGCGATTTCCTGATCGCTATCGGATTGGTCATATTCACGCTGTTGCCGCTCGGGCTCAGAGCATCAGGGATCGTCATGATCTCGATCCCGCTGTCGCTCGCGTCCGGACTGCTCGTGCTCTACGCGATGGGATATAATCTCAGCCAGCTGTCCATCGCCGGCTTCATCGTGTCGCTGGGGCTGCTGGTCGATGACAGCATCGTGGTCACGGAGAATATCGCCCGGCATCTGCGGATGGGGAAATCGCGAAAACGGGCGGCGATCGACGCGAGCCTCGAAATCCGGGCGGCAGTGATCGGTTCCACATTCGTGCTGGTCTTTGCCTTTGCGCCACTGCTGTATCTGCCGGGCGGTGCTGGTTCCTATACCCGGTCCTTCTTCGTATCGATCATGGCCACCGTGCTCGCTTCGCTGGTAATCTCGCTGTCGCTGATCCCGTTTCTCGCCAGCCGCATGCTGCGCCGGGACGAGGATCCGGAGGGCAATGTTGCCTTGCAATGGGTCAACAACAAGATCCAGAGATTCTACCGGCCGTTTTTGCATGTCGCGCTCGGTGCGCCGTGGAAGACCGTCATCATCGCGCTGGTACTCTGCATGTCAGCATTTGCGCTGGTCCCGCGCATGGGCTTCTCGCTCTTTCCCTTTGCGGATGCACCCTATTTCCGGGTGTCGGTGGAGACCGAGCAGGGCAGCAGTCTCGACCAGACAGAGACCGTAGTCACCGAAGTGTCGGAAATCCTGGCAAAAGAACCGACAATCAAGGTGCGGGCCGAAAATATCGGCAATGGCAATCCGCAAATTTTCTACAATGTCGGACCGCGCGCCGAGCGAACCAATTATGGCGAAATTCTTGCCGTGATGGACGAATGGGATCCCGGTGAAAGCCCGGCAATGGTCCAGCGATTGCGAGAAGATCTGGACAAGATTCCCGGCGCAAGAATCAAGGTGGAACTGTTCAATAACGGACCCCCTGTGGAGGCGCCGATTGTCTTCCGGATCAGTGGCCCGCAACTCGATATGCTGAAAGACCTGTCGCGGCAGGTGGCGGACATATTGCGGGATACGCGTGGTGCCCGCGATATTGTCAATCCGCTGGCAACCGACAAGATCGATCTTGATATCGGACTGGACCAGAACAAGGCTGCGCTGCTCGACATCCCGCCGGGCGAACCGCGCCGCGCGATTCGGCTGGCACTCAGCGGAGAACGGGCGGCTTTCTACCGCGATGAGGAAGGCGACAATTATCCCGTGACGGTGCGTCTGCCGCTCGACAACAACCAGCCGGTTTCAGCGCTGGACGACGTCTATCTCGCGACACGCAGCGGGGATCCCGTGCCATTGTCTCAGGTGTCCAATCCGGTTCTCACCAATGTCGTGCCCGAAATCTCGCGCAATCAGCTGGAACGCGTCGTGTCGGTGACGGCACAGGTCGAATTTGGCCGAGTCCCGGCAACGGTGAACGATGCGGCCTTGCAACAGATCCGCCAGATGGAATTTCCCGAAGGCTATGAATTTGCCGTGGGCGGGGAAACCGAAGCGATCGGCGAGACATTTGGCGATTTCGGGCCGATCATTGCGACGGCTCTGCTGCTGATCTTCGGTATCCTGGTGGCGGAATTCGGCCGTTTCCGTGAAACAATCGTCGTGGCCGGGGTGGTGCCGCTCGGGACGTTCGGCGGGCTGGTTGCCCTGTATCTCACCGGCAACTCGCTTAGCTTCATGGCGATTATCGGCTTTATCGCACTGGTCGGGATCGAGATCAAAAACTCGATCCTGCTGGTCGATTTCACAACTCAGCTCAGGGAACGCGGCATAGCCTTGCGTCCGGCCATTGAAGAAGCGGGTGAAGTCCGGTTCCTGCCCGTCCTCCTGACTTCCATCACCGCGATAGGCGGGCTGTTACCGCTCGCCCTGCTGGGAGGTTCGCTATATGCGCCGGTAGCGATCATCATTATCGGCGGTTTGATCAGTTCCACCTTGCTTTCTCGCGTTGTAACCCCAGCTATGTATTTGCTGGTTGCGCGCCGGGATGAAGCGCAGCGGCTGGCGAAGGCAGGCATCTTATGGATACTTTGGACATATGTGGGAGTTATATGCATTCTGGGCATTTGTACCCGCTATGCTTACCATTTTTTCAGAAG
>JBCBZY010000307.1:0-3417 GCA_039815115.1 Pseudomonadota bacterium
AGCATCGCATCCTGATAATCACCAAAATGGGGCAGGGTGGTTTCTACAAAATGGTCGAGTGCTTTCAGCGCATGCTCTCGGGTCACCGCATAGGTAAAAGGTTCCAGATCACCAAAATGATTGTCGAATCGTTCTGTGGTGAGCCTGAGGACCTCAGACGTCATGGCGTCTGGTGTAAACTCTGACGGTTGTGGCATGAAAAGTTCCGACTTTGCCGGTTTCCGGTTTTCGGAATCGAAATTCCATTTACCTTCTGCAGGCTGGTTACCATCCATCAGCAGCCCGGTTTTTCTCCGCATCTCTCGGTAGAAATATTCCATCCGAAGCTGTTTTCGTCCCTCCGCCCAGTCGGCAAATTCCTCTGACGTACAGAGGAACCGGTCATCGGGAAGGATCTCGATCTCCATTTCCCGGAAGATTTCAGCTAGCCGCCATTCACCAGGCTCTGTCAGCACGATCTTCTCCGGATGATGTTTCGCGGATTGATCCTTCAGCGCTTCGTCCAGACTGCCCGGATTATCCGGGTCATCAATCCGGATATAATCTACAGTCCAGCCAGACTCCCGGAGTTCCGCTGCAAAATGACGCATGGCGGAAAAGACAAAAGCGATCTTCTTCTTGTGGTGCCGCACGTAGGTGGCTTCATCCATGACTTCCGCCATCAGAATGCGGTCTTCCCCCGAATCGCTGTGCTGCAGGCTGGAAATATTGTGGGAGAGCTGGTCGCCCAGAATGAGCACGAGATTGCGGGTCATGCGCAGACGAATACAGTTTTCCGGTTGCCGAAAACATACGCCAATCCGCCCGTATCAGACAGGATTATCGACGGGGTCTCGACTTGCCTTCCAGAATCTCGGTTTGCCAGGTGCGCTGATTATCGACGATCGAGCGTGCGGTATCTGCAGGGAAGCCGATGCCCCCGAGGAGCTGCTCGCACAATTCCAGACTGGCTTCCATCGTTTCGGGAATTGCTGTCCTCGCGCCGCAATTGCGAAGGAGGTTGGCATGGTCCACATCCCGGGCCCGGGCAATGATCGGAACCGACGGCCATTTTTCATGGATGGACCGGATGACATGTTCGGCGGTATCTGGTGTATCCATGGTCGTGGCAAATGCGGCAGCTTTCTCGATTCCGAGATGGCGCAGCAGGTCGGACTGGCTGGCATCACCGAAATAGACAGGCACACCCTTTGCGCGTTCGCTGGCTACGAGGTCGGGGTCGTTATCTACCGCAATATAGGGAACGCGCTGTTCTTCCAGCAATTGGGCAAGCAACCGGCCAACCCTTCCAAAACCGCCAATAATCACGGGCCGCTCGCCGTCGCCATATTCAGCGCGTGTCGGCGCAGGGGCATCTTGGGCTCGCAATGTCCTGCCGGTCCTTCGAGCCAGAATTGCCAGTCCAGGCGTGAGGAACATCGTCAGGACCACAACCAGCAACATGAATTGCGCCACGTCGGGATCCAGCAGGGCGAAGGAAAGAGACGCCGCGATCACCACGAACGCAAATTCCCCGCCCTGACTCATCAGGATGGCGGTCTCTGCAGCAACGGCCGTTGGCAATCGCCAAATTTTGGCCAGCAGGAACAGAATAGACCCCTTCAGCAGCAGCAGGCCAACGACCGATGCCGCAACCCAGCCAATATCCGCCCAAACCGCCAGAATATCGAGGCTCATGCCCACCGAGATGAAGAAGAGGCCGAGAAGCAAACCCTTGAAGGGCTCAATGTCACTGGCAATCTGGTGCCGGTATTCAGTGCCTGCAAAGAGCAGACCCGCCATGAAGGCGCCGAGGGCCATGGACAATCCGGCGATGGCGGTCAGTGCGGCCGTCGCCAGGATAAGCAACAACACTGCGGCCATGAAGACCTCGCGGCTACCGGTCCCGCTGACAAACCGCAGCAGGGGCTCGACAATGATCCGGCCGATAAAAAAGATCGCTGCGATGACCAGCGCGGCCTCAAAAATCGCCCAGAAGGCGGCGCCAGCGAGAGAGCCTTCGACACTGGCACCGACAACGCCAACAAAGAAGAGGATCGGGACAACCGCGAGGTCCTGGAACAGGAGAATACCGAAACTGGATCGGCCTGCCGGGGCGCTGAGCCTTCGGTTTTCCGTGAGCAGCTGCATGACGAGCGCGGTCGAGGATAGTGCCAGACACAGTCCAAAGATCGTAGCCGCCACTAGCGAATTGCCGAAAAGCAGCGCAATTCCGCCGATTGCGAGCGCGCTTACGATGACCTGCGCGGCACCAAGCCCAAAGACCAGCCGTCGCATGCCCCACAGCTGCGCGACGGACAGCTCCAGCCCGATCGTGAAGAGCAGGAATATCACCCCCAGCTCTGCAAACTGGCGCACGCCCTCGAGATCGGCGAAAACCATCAGTTCGAGGACCGGTGTTTCACCGACTAGCCGACCGACCCCGAACGGCCCGATGATCAGCCCGACGAAGAGAAATCCGAGCACCGGGCTGATACCGGCCTTGCGGACCAGCGGTATCACCAGTCCGGCCGCGACAAGGAAAACTATGGCTTCTCTGAGATAGGGGATTTCAGGGTGCACGATCCGTCTCTGATTGTTCCTCCGGACGATAGGAAGTCGCTACGGGAAAATCGAGAGAAACCCGCATCAGAAACAGCCAATGTTGCGAAATCTATTTTTTCCGGTTCAAAAACCCGAACATGTCGCCGCCGATCTTGCGCATCTGGATTTCTTCCGCGCCTTCGGTGATGCGGTAGCGCCGGTGGTGGCGGTAAATATGTTCGAACGGCTTGTGGCGGGAATAGCCCATGCCCCCATGGACTTGCATCGCCCGGTCGGCCGCATCGCAGCACAGCCGGTTCGCACGATAATTGCACATTGACACCTGGGCCGACAGATATTTGGCGACATCCGGTTTCGGCATCGTGTCCATTTTGGCCGCTGTGGCATAAATCAGCTGCCGCAGCATGGCGGCTTCGGTATGCAGCTCGACCAGCGGGAACTGGATACCCTGATTGATCGCCAGCGGCTTGCCAAACGGCTTGCGCTCGCCCGCATATCGAACGGCTTCGTCTATACAATATTGCGCTGCTCCCAAGGAGGAAGCCGCCTGCCGGATCCGGTTTTCGTGGACAAAATGCTGCGCGCAGGCGAGTCCCATGTCGAGATCTCCCAAAACGGCATCCGCAGGGATCCAGACATTGGTCAGGCTGCATTTCGGGTGGTCGGTGGGCATGTTGAATGTCCACATATATTCGCCAATTTCAAAACCTTCAGCATCGGTGGGGACCAGGAAACAGCCGATACCCTGCGCATCACCATCCTTGCCGCGATGGCGGGCAAAGGTCATCACATGGGTCGCGACATGCAGTCCGGTGGTCCACATCTTGTTGCCGTTGATCAGCCAGCCATCCACGCCGTCATGCGTTTCGGGTA
>JBCBZY010000144.1:0-6798 GCA_039815115.1 Pseudomonadota bacterium
AAGAAGGCCGCCTGATCAATCCCGCTATGCCGCAAAGCTTCCAGCAAGAGCCCCGGACGCTCGCCATCGCGCAAAAACGCGCCAGGGTCTCTCGGGACGTCGTCGAAGCTGAATGCGATACGCTTGTCGGTCGATAAAGAAGATTCAGGAGCCGGAACCGATCTTGAGTCAGCCCTGGTTGGCGTCTCCAGTCGCAGCGAGGTGACCAGCACAAAGACCAGCGCACCGAGCACAGCCATCATGGCAAAACTCCGGGGAGACAGACCGATCATCTGCCGGCCCCAATCCTGACAATATGCGTGAACATCGCGTTCAATCCGTCCCTCACTTGAAGACAAGCAAGTTCTTGTCCCAAGCAATGGCCGGTTTTACCACGGTTTTTCCCAACTTGTCCTGAATCGAGACTGGAAGAATCCAGCTCGAAAGGCGTCAGATCACCCCATGGTCGGAATAACAAACGCATCCTTGTTGCCGCCATCCGCTGTGCCATCGGGCCAGCGCTGGGTGATGGTCTTGACCTTGGTCCAGAATTTCACGCCTTCCATGCCGTGCTGGTTGGTGTCACCAAAGGCGGACCGCTTCCAGCCGCCGAAGCTGTGATAGGCCACCGGCACCGGGATCGGCACATTGATGCCGACCATGCCGACATTGACCCGGCTCGCAAATTCGCGGGCTGCATGGCCGTTGCGCGTGAAGATCGCGACACCATTGCCATATTGGTGCTGGCTTGGCAGCGACAGCGCTTCCTCGAAATTCTGCGCGCGGACGATCTGCAGAACGGGTCCGAAAATCTCTTCCTTGTAGCTTTCCATGTCGGTGGTGACCTTGTCGAACAGGCTGGGGCCGATGAAACAGCCTTCCTCATGCCCCTGCAGCGAGAAGCCGCGGCCATCGACAACCAGTTCGGCGCCTTCGTCGACGCCCTTCTGGATCCAGCCTTCGACGCGTTCCTTGTGCGCCGGATTGACCACCGGCCCGTAATGTGCTTCCTCATCGGTCGATATGCCGACGCGCAGCGCCTCGATTGCCGGAATCATTTTCTCGCGCAGACGATCGGCGGTGTCTTCGCCTACTGGAACGACCACTGGCAGTGCCATGCAGCGCTCGCCAGCCGAACCGAAAGCCGCACCGGACAGGTCATTCACCACCTGATCCATATCGGCGTCAGGCAGAACAATCCCATGGTTTTTCGCGCCGCCCATCGCCTGCACACGTTTGCCGGCGGCCACACCGCGCTGATAGACATAATGAGCGATATCCGAAGAGCCGACAAAACTGATCCCGCCGATGGCCGGGTGGTCGAGAATCGCATCGACCATTTCCTTGTCGCCGTGCAGACATTGCAAAACGCCCTCGGGCAAGCCCGCCTCCAGCATCAGTTCAACCAGACGCACCGGAACCGAGGGATCCCGCTCCGAGGGTTTCAGGATGAAGGCATTGCCGGTCGCGATCGCCGGGCCGAACATCCACATCGGGATCATGGCCGGGAAGTTGAACGGGGTAATGCCCGCGCCAATGCCGATCGGCTGGCGCATCGAATAGACATCAATGCCGGGTCCGGCGCCCTGTGTATATTCACCCTTCAGGACATGCGGAATGCCGCAGCAGAATTCGATGACTTCCAGACCGCGCTGCACGTCGCCCTTGGAATCGGCAATCACCTTGCCATGCTCACGGCTGAGCAATTCGGCCAGCTCGTCCATATGCGCCTCGACCAGTTCCTTGAACCGAAACATAACACGAGCGCGTTTCTGCGGATTGGTCGCCGCCCAGGCGGGTTGTGCCGCAAGCGCAGCGTCCACTGCTGTTTGCAGGACAGCGGCATCGCCGAGATCGACCTTGCCCTGAATTCCGCCATTATTGGGATCGAATATATCGCTTTGACGTCCGCCGCCGGCCGAAGCGCCTTCTGCCAGGACATGAGTTACGGTGCGCATTGTGAGACTCCTGATTGCTTTTGCGGGCTATATGCTATTTACCGCGGCAATGCACAACTCCTGTGGCCCTATCTTTATTGGCAATCCGGCATGAGCAGCACCGAAGCAGCGGTAGCTGCACCGCCGCTGCAGGGTCAGGATCGCCCGCTCGCTGGAATCATCACGCGGCTCGCGGCGATGCTGTCACTGGCGATCATGTTTGCTTTCGTCAAACTGGCCGGCGAACAAGGCGTCCATGTCACCGAAAGCCTGTTCTACCGCCAGCTCACCGCGATGCCGCTGATCTGCTTTCTGATCTGTCGCAGCGCGGCTGGCTGGCCTGCAATCAAATCCGACAAGCACCGGCTTCACATCCTCCGGTCCTTTCTTGGCATTTTCGCCATGGGCCTGAATTTCTGGGCGATGACCTTGCTCCCTCTGGCGGACGCGACGACGATCAGTTTCACTGTACCGATTTTCGCCACGCTGTTTGCGGCCTTGATCTTGCGCGAGAAAGTCGGGATCCGCCGCTGGTCTGCGATCCTGATCGGCTTCATCGGGGTCCTGATCGTGATCCAGCCCGGTGGCAGCCTTATCCCGGCATTTGGGGCAACGGTGGCGCTGGTCGGCGCGCTGGTGACCGCATCGGTCACGCTCGTCATCCGCATGCTCGGCCGGACCGAGACCAGCATCGTCACCATATTCTGGTTTTCGGTCTACACCTTGCCGGCGCTGGCCGTCTGCGCCTGGATCTATGGCGGGGGCCATGATGCAAAAACCTGGGCCTATCTGCTCGGCGTGGGAATTTTCGGGGCACTGGGGCAGCTTACGATCACCCAGTCTCTGCGCTTCGCTCCCGTATCGACGATCATGCCGATGGATTACAGCGCGCTACTCTGGGCGACGATCATCGGGATCATGGTATTCGGACAATGGCCCGGTCTTTCCATCTGGCTCGGCGCACCGGTGATTATCGGGTCCGGCCTGTTTATCGCATGGCGCGAGCATGTGCGGGCGGCAAGATCCTCCCAATAGTGAGAGCCCAAAAGGCGCAGACAAGCTTGCTCCTTGGCAATTCCGGGCAAAACGCATAGCATCTTCAAAAAAGGGAGGATGCCATGCGGTTCATCAGCAGGCTTTGGATCACTATAGTGCTGGCAATTGGCAGCGTACCTGTCTTGGCGGAGGAGACCAGGGGGCCGCTGCCCTATCCCGAGATCACCATCTATGAGGCCGCGAAGATCGTGACCATGGAACCGGGCTATCCGGAGGCCCGCTTTGTCGCCACGGCGGACGGGCTGATCCTCGGATTGGCACAGGAACTGGAAGAACTGGACGCCTGGACGCGGGGACGCGCCGTTACCGTAAACCGGGATTTTGTCGATCATGTCCTGATGCCCGGATTTATTGAACCGCATATCCATCCGATGCAGACAATCATGATGTTGCCAATTCCGTTCATCAGTCCGGAAAACTGGGAATTGCCGGGCAAAAGCTATCCGGCCATTCGCGGCAAGGAAGCTTATGAGAAACGCCTGCGCGAGGTGCTCGCAGAAAGCGATGACAAACTCTTCATCACCTGGGGACATCACAAGCTGTTTCATGGTGACATGGACAAGGCCGAACTGGATCGGATAGCGCCCGATCGGCCGGTCGTGATCTGGCAGCGCAGTTTTCACGAAATCATTGTCAACAGTCCGGCACTCGAACTGCTCGGCATCGGCACGGAAGCCGCATTCATTGCCGAGTTCAACAAGCCGGGAATCGACCCTACCCATGCCGATTTTGCCAGCGGGGTCATTCACGAAACCGCTCTGTTCAACGGCGTGGAGAAACTGCAACCCTATCTGTTTTCCGCTGAAAAAACGCAGCAGGGTCTCGCCGAAATGCGGCAAATGATGCTCGAAAATGGCGTGACCACCAGCGCCGATCTCGCCTTTGGCGGGTTCGGCGGTCCGGAAGCGGAATCGCAACTGTTCAAAAGCCTTTACGACCAGCCAACCACGCCGTCCCGGATTCTCGCCATTCCCGTTGCCCCGCTGATCACCGGTGATCCGAACGTCTGGCTGAAGGACATGAAGGCGAAATATGACAGCCCGAAATTCTTTTTCTCCAACAGGGTCAAACTGTTCGCCGATGGGGCCTTTTTTGCGCAATATATGCAGATGAACCCGCCCGGCTATAGCGATGGCCATGAAGGCAAGTGGCTGACGGAACCGGAAAAATTGCTGAAACAGACTAAGCGCTTCTGGAATGCCGGCTGGAACCTGCACACGCATGTCAACGGCGACAAGGGTCTGGATGTGGTTCTCGAGATTACGGAACAACTGACACCGCGCAACGGGCAGGATATCGTCATGGAGCATCTCGGCTATTCGACCGAGGCCCAGAACCGCCGGATTGGCGAACTGGGGCTCTTTGTTTCTGCGCAGCCCAATTACATACGGATATTGGGTGACGCCTATGCCAAGACCGGCCTCGGTCCGGATCGCGCCGCGCAGATGAGCCGGCTGGGTTCGCTGGAACGCAAGAATGTGCCGCTTGGCCTGCACAGCGACTTCAACATGGCGCCGATCAATCCGCTCTATCTCGCCTGGGTCGCCAGCAACCGGATCTCGCTTGATGGTAATGTCAAAGCCCCCAAGGAGCGACTGTCGCTTGACAAGGCGCTGCGTGCGATAACAATCGAAGCCGCGCAAGTGATCGGGATGGATGATCAGGTCGGATCCATCGCAACCGGCAAGAAAGCGGATTTCACCGTTCTTGATCGTAATCCTTATGATACAGGCGCGGCAGAGTTGCGCAGCATAAGGGTACAGGGGGTGATATTTGAAGGCCGCTGGTTCCCCGCACAATAGATCAGGATCAACAACCCAAATGAGAAAGGACCCGCCATGCACCTGACCCAAATGCTCCACAGCGCAGCCGATACCAGGCCCAACCATGTCGCAACAATCGACGGCGACAGGCGGAAGACCTGGGCGGAAGTCCGGACGCGAGTGTCGCGACTGGCTGGCGCTTTGCAGAAGATGGGAATGGCAGCGGGCGACCGGGTCGCCATTCTGGCGCTCAATTCCGACCGCTACACCGAATATATGTTTGCCACCTGGTGGGCTGGCGGAGCCGTGGTTCCCATGAACACCCGCTGGTCGGCGGCTGAAAATGCCTATTCGCTGAATGACTCGCAGGCCGAAATCCTGTTTGTCGACAGTCATTTTGCACCGATGATCCAGGAAATTGGCAGTGAAGCCGAGACCGTCAAGACAATCGTGCATCTGGAAGAAGGCGGCCCGGATGGCATGCTGTCCTATGAAGACCTGATTGCCTCCCACGAACCCTGTGAAGATGCGATGCGGAGCGACGATGATCTGGCCGGTCTGTTCTATACCGGCGGCACGACCGGCTTTCCCAAGGGCGTCATGGTTTCGCAAAAGGCGCTCTGGTACAATAACATCACACTCGGCGGACAAGCGAATTTCACCAGCGAATCCATATATTTACACACGGCACCGATGTTCCACATGGCGGATCTGGCTGCTGGCGGCGGCGCGATGATCGCCGGGGGAACGCATGTCTATGTGCCGTCGTTCGAGCCGGTTTCAACGATGAACGCGATTGCCGACAACAAGGTGACCCACGCGCTGCTGGTGCCGACCATGCTCGGCATGGTGCTCCAGCATCCCGAATTTGATGTCGCGAAGTTTGAGTCTGTGACCAACTATCTCTACGGCGCGTCGCCAATGCCGGAAGGCCTGTTGCGCCAGGCAATGGGCCTGTTGCCTGATGTGAAGTTTACGCAAGCTTATGGCCAGACGGAAATGGCACCTTTGGTGACCGTTTTGGACCCCAAGGATCATGTGCTCGATGGCCCCCGTGCCAAACAGATCAAATCCGCCGGACGTCCCGCCTGGGGCTGTGAAATCAAGATTGTCGACGAAGATGGCAAGGAAGTCCCGAAAGGCACGGTCGGAGAAATTGCCGCACGCAGCCCCGGCAACATGCTGGGCTACTGGCAACAACCGGAACAGACCGCCGACACGCTGATCGACGGCTGGGTCCATACCGGAGACGGCGCCTATCAGGACGAGGAAGGCTTCGTTTATATTGTTGACCGGATGAAGGACATGATCGTGTCAGGCGGTGAAAATGTCTTTTCCGCCGAAGTCGAAAGCGCCATTTCCACCCATCCTGATGTGGCAGGAGTGGCCGTCGTAGGAATTCCCAGCGAACAATGGGGAGAAGCCGTCCACGCTATCGTGATCCCGAAGCAAGGCAGCACGCCCGATGAACAGTCGATCATCGCCCACTGCAAGGATCAGATCGCCGGCTATAAATGCCCCCGCTCGATCGACTTCCGCGCCGAGCCCTTTCCGCTGTCCGGTGCCGGAAAGGTGCTCAAACGGGAATTGCGGGCGCCTTATTGGGAGGGTCAGGAACGCAGCGTGAGCTAGCGAGCCTCTGGCCGCGTTTATGAATGAGCGGAAGCCGATTTCCGATAAATGCTCATCACCACACCATTGCCAGTCGGTTCGGATTTCACGAGCTGGAGATTCCGTACCGCGGCATTTTCACCGAACAGCCGCTTCCCGGGGCCTGTGACAACCGGAAATGTCCAGATTCGATACTCATCGATCAGATCCGCTTTCACCAACGACTGGATCAACTGCCAGCTGCCGTGGATCTGCAACAGCGGTCCATCCTGCTGTTTGAGCTCCCGTACTTCGGTAACAGCATCGCCTGATAACAGGGTGGCATTTTGCCATTTCGGATCATCGCGGGATGAGGACACGACATAGACATGCCCGTCATTCATGCTTTCATTCTGATGCTCCGCGAACATGTCGTAGGTCTTGCGCCCGAGCAACATGTCATAGGGTTGAGC
>JBCBZY010000137.1:0-7273 GCA_039815115.1 Pseudomonadota bacterium
GTCATTCGCGCTTCTTCGTGGGTGATACGAGAAGACGGATAATTGTTTCCGGCTTCCAGTATCAGCACTTCATGCCCTTCATCGGCAACCGCTGCTGCGGCGACTGCGCCGCCTGCTCCGGATCCGACGACAATGACGTCCACTTCCTCCGGAATGGCGTCATGTCCGACGAAAACTTCGGCCTTCAGATCACGACCGTCTTCGCGCTCGATCTTCACTTCCCCGGGGGCTGATCGATTCCGTTGTCCGGGAAGGTCATATTTCAGCCGCTGATAAATCGGATTGTCAAAATTGGCTTCCTCGTCCCCCTTTTCCCAATGCCCATAATAGCCAGCCAGAATCACACCCTTTGTGCGGGCGATGTCCTGAAAAAAATCTACGCGACTGTTCTGCAAGCGTCGTCGGATACGAGTCCGGCGGAATTTGGGAGAGCCCCAGAGAAAGAAAGGGCCCCCGAGAATGAAAAACAGCCCGGTAAATGCGAGTGCAATCTCTTTCGGTTTGTCGCCGCTTATATTGGAGAAATGCTCTTGCAGATTGTCCACAACCTGCTCGGGTGAGATCGCCATCGGCGCTTCATAGAATAGCGTTTCGGTCAGCGCCTTGATCATTCGCGTCTGAAGCCAGTTGAATGGTTTTTGCATCTTCAGTCTCCCTAGCAGCGACCCGGGAAAGTCTGTTTCTTCAATTGTTGGTTTTCATGGGATTGCCGGGACAATTCCCAGTCCGTCGCCCTTTGTTCCTGCCGGCAGGCGTCGAACTACAGTTCCGCTCTCGATATTCACTTCCGCCACCCGGTTTGTTCCGGTCTCTGCTGCATAAATGGTTTTGCCATCGTCGGAAAACAGGATTGTGACTTGAGCCGCGCGCGGATCTCCGCTGACTGTAATCGGGGGCATCGGTT
This sequence comes from Pseudomonadota bacterium, assembly GCA_039815115.1. GTDB lineage: Bacteria > Pseudomonadota > Alphaproteobacteria > Sphingomonadales > Sphingomonadaceae > Parasphingorhabdus. The sequence continues at coordinate 905 of JBCBZY010000137.1, forward strand.
CCAGTTTTTCCAGGTCATAGAGGCCCAGCGCACCATCTCCCAGATTGGAGGTCACCGCCAGGCGACCGTCTGGGCTGACCGCGACGCGAATAGGAAATTTTCCGGTTTCCAGAGCCGTAATTTCCGTCAGGCTTTCCGTATCAAACACATACAGAATATCTTCCTGCCGATCAGCGACCAGCAGGCGCTTGCCATTTGGGGTCAGCGCCAGGCCTTCCGGCTCCCGCCCCGCCGTCAGGTCCGTGATTTTCCGCTTCTTTCTGAAATCGATAACGCTGACTGTCCCTGACTGCATATTGCTCACATAGACCCGGTCTCGCGACGGGGAAACCGCCAGCATGTGGCTGCCCTTTTGGGCTGTAGATACACTTGTGATGGTGCGTTTGCCGGTCTCCATCGGGCGGTGAAACTACAGTGATGGTGTCACTGCCTTCTGTCGTAGCCACGATCCTGCCATCGTTCAGCCAGGCAATGCCATGGGGTCGTCTGTTGGGACTGAGCATGATGGTTTCCACTTTTTTCCGGGCCGCCGTGTCGAACAGGTCGATCGATTCTCCGCCATAGGATACCACCGCAGCTAGCCGGCCATCTGGAGAAATCGCAATTTCGTGCGGTTCTTTCCCGGTTGCCTCCCGGGAAATTTCTTCCCCGCTCTCAAGGTCTATAAAACTGATCGTATCTTCGCCCTTGTTTCCGACCAAAAGCATCCCGGATTTTCCGGATGGCGCTGGTCCCGATTCCTCGGCCGAAGCCGTGCAGGCGGAAAGAAGCAGCGCCGCACATATCCAAGTCAGGAAATTTCTCATCATTCAATCGACCCGTTTCTGTTTCTCAATATCGTCGGACAACAAAAAAACCCGGTCGATGCAAATGGCATCAACCGGGCTTCTAAATCAGAATCGCCTCGACAACTGATCATTCGGCCTGCGGCGCTGCAGCGCTCGGATCTTCTGGCAATCCACCCAGTTGCGTCACCAGTTGTGTATAGGCGTCGAGATAAGCGAGCGCCATCACCCGGCCAATCTGGGTGTCGGTGTATCCACCGCCTGCCGCACCGGCGATCGCACCGCCGAAGAAGCCACCTCCTCCGCCGCCGAACTTCACGTCTGATTTGCGGGCATAGCCTTCTACCGTCCGTTCAATTTCGGTGGTGCGGACATTGACCAGAGCCAGTGTCACATTGGCTTCCTTTTTGTTGACCTTTATTCCGCCGAAAAGGCCGCCAAAGGTACGGCCGCCCAGAGCGCCGCCGATGGCCCCGAGAGCGCCGCCGCCGCCGGAGCGGTTATTGGCTGAAATAATGTCCGGCACCATGACATAGTCAGCGGCCTTTACCTGGCGTTTGCCCACGTTGGATCCACGTTGTAACTCTCCGGAATCCGCCAGCGCCCGTTCAACAGCGCGACTGGCAAGTCCGCGGCCACGGTCAACTAGGCCGAAACAGCCCGAGCGGGACACGAAGGTTTTGATCAAGGCTTCGGGAGAACCAATTTTGTAGCTACGCCACCACTGGACTTCGGGTTCGACAATCGCGATCGTTCCAAGGCGTTTGTAGCAGGTTGGAATTTCCGCGACGCCGCGATCCTGTGCCTTTTGGCCCTTGGATCTGCTTTGTGCCATCGCCGTTCCGCTGGTGAGTGCGAGCGATGATAGGGCCAGCGCTGATATGATTTTTTTTAACATGATTTCCCTCCGGTATAAATTCTGGCCATCGGCTCACTGGCGTTGCATCCAGATTGCAGAGACATGGCAAGGTGGCTTGCGACCGCTAAATTTACAAATCAATGTTTGAACCGTATAAGTCGGCCTGACTGTGATCGATAGCATAATTTGGACAATTTTTTGCAGATGACAGGAGTTGTTGGACGATCAATAAGGTGTTTCGGTGACTATTTGCACGGTTTGCGATCAACCAATATGACTGCGCAGGGTATTTGTTCGATATGAAAAAAAGAAATATCCGGTCTGGCCTGGTGATACTTGCTGCAGCATTTCTGATGTCAGCGACGAACGACAAAATGGATCCGGAAAATCCAACATGCCCCATCGATCCGAACTGGAGCGACCTCTCGGCGATGACGTTGAAGACGGTTGAAAAAAGCGGGGTCAAAGTCTTGCTCGCGGAGGGTCGAATTGACCGGGATTTACCCAATCGTCTCAAACAGATACTCGCCTCCGATCCGGATATTGCCGAGATATGGCTGCGATCACCGGGTGGAGATGCGCGAGCCGGAAACGAAGCTGGTTCCGTAATACGAGAAACGTGGATCGTTCGGGATGGGGATGGCAAAAAAGTCGGAGATCGACCTGGCGTATTGACCCGTATCCCGTCTAACTGGGCGTGTTTCAGTGCATGCAATTTTGTCTTCATGGGCGGTCGAATCCGGATAATCGACAATGGCGGTCTCTTCATGGTGCACATGTTCACTATGACTGGCGATCGCGACGCCATCAGTTTCAGTGTAGAAATGGGGACCGAGTCCACCGCTGAACTGATCGGGGAAGTCGAGCAGGACAGTGCCTTGCTGGCTTCCGAAGACAATGATTTCCTGATCCGCATGGGTGTGTCCCGGAAGTTGCTGACGGATGTCATGTATCGCCAGAAAGCGGTCAAGACAGGCGATGGGGACAACAGCACCCGACGTTGTCTGACTCGTGAGGAAACCTTCCAGTATAATGTCGCTAATATTGATGAGGAAGCAGGTGGCTGAGTCATTGCCTTTCCCGCGGGAATGGCCAACGGCTCAGTGCCGGAACCCTTTCTCTTCCCTTTTGGGATTTAAGCGCTAGCATGCGGCTGTTCGCAGGGAAGGTCATCGGGGAGGTACTGGAATGCGTCATATCGCAATAATCGGATCGGGGCCCGCCGGTTACTATTCCGCAGAAGCAGCTCAGAAAAAATATGGCGATGACGTTCAGGTCGACATTATTGACCGTTTGCCCGTGCCCTTCGGCTTGATCAGGACCGGGGTCGCTCCGGATCATCAATCGATCAAGGCCGTTTCAAGGCGCTATGAAAAGACCGCGCTCACTGACAATGTCCGGTTTGTCGGTAACGTAACCGTTGGAACCGACGTCAGCATAGAAGAGCTGCAAGGGTTTTACGATGCGGTGATCCTCGCCACCGGCGCGCCGAATGACCGGACACTCGATATCCCCGGCAGTGACCTTGATGGTGTGATTGGGAGCGCGTCCTTTGTCGGCTGGTACAACGGACATCCGGATTTTGCGGAGCTGCATCCGCCATTGGATGCCAAAACTGTTGCCATTATTGGCAATGGCAATGTCGCTCTGGATGTCGCGCGGATCCTGGCCAAGACCGAAGATGAATTTGTCGGCAGTGATATTGTGGGGCATGCGCTCGACGCTTTGAACCGCAGTTCGGTGGAGCGGATCATCTTTCTCGGACGGCGCGGCCCGCACCAGATCGCAATGACGCCAAAGGAACTGGGTGAACTGATGCACCTCGAACGGGCTCGTCCGGTGGTGGATCCTCTGGACTTCCCGGATGAGGGTGATGACGCGATGCTCGAACCCGGGATGCGCAAGTCAGTCACCCATTTGCGTGAATTTTTCCGAAAAGCCGGAGAATTGCGAGAAAAGCCGGTTTCGATCGATTTTGATTTCTTCGCCATGCCGGTGGAGATCAAGGGCGATAATCGGGTGCAGAGCCTTGTTGTTGAGAAGACGCAACTCGACAAGGAAATGCGATCAACCGGTACGGGCGAATCCTATGAAATTGGCTGCGAATTGGTGATCAGCTGCATCGGGTATCGCACGCCGCCTATCGAAGGCGTGCCTTATGAACACGGCCGTGGCCGGTTTGCCAATGTTGACGGGCGCATCCTGCCAGGACTTTATTGTGTCGGATGGGCGCGAAGGGGGCCCACTGGAACGATTGGAACGAACAAGCCAGATGGTTTTGCCATTATCGAAGCGGTAGCTGAGGATATCGGCAAAGGTGACAACAGGGATGGCCGAGCTGGTCTCGACCGCCTGCTGGAACGGCGCGGAGTGGAAGCGGTAACCTTTCGGGACTGGAAAAAGATCGAGGAGGCCGAAATCGCCAACGCTCGCGATGGCGCGCCGCGCGAGAAATTTACCGATATTGAGGCGATGATTGCTGCCCGGAGCTAACGCAGCTTACCGAACGGTCGTCTCACTCACTCCACAGGCACCAGCCTCCGGCAATTGCTTTGCCTCTTTCAGTGCTTCCGCTGCTGCCCGCGGGCGATCGGTAGCGATAATATCCACGCCATTTTTGCCAAGCTCGGCATAGCGTTCGTCCATGCCGAGACGGTCCAGTTGCTGGTCAATCGAGTTCCGCCATCCCAGCGTCCCGAAAATCACCTCCACATCTTGGCCATCAAGCTCTTCGTAAAGATCGGGGCGCACCAGGCGTGTTCCCGTAAAGGCAATCAGCTTGTCCTTCGGAATACCGGCAGCTTCAGCTTCCACCAGCGCGGATGGCTTCTCGATGGAAAGGGAAATCATGATCTCCGGAGCCAGCGAATGGAGACGCGCAGCGGCCTCAACCGAATAGGCGATCAGGATGACATTCTGGACATTGCCGGTTTCGCGTACTTCTCTGATCACGTCTTCATGCGAAGCGGAACGTTTGAAATCCAGCTGCAATATGGTGCGGCCCTTTGCCCATTCCAGTGCCGATCGCAAAGTGGGAACGCGATAAGGGGTGACCCATCCGTCAACATCCTTCAGGCGCAATTGCGATATCGCTGACCAGTCCTGTTCGGCTGCTATACCCTCTCCGTTTGTGGTCCGTTCCAGTGTGCGGTCATGCAACAGAAAATGGACCCCGTCGCGGCTCTGCGCGATATCGACTTCCATGATGGCCGGATGTGCTGTGAGTACCGCATCCATGGTTTCAACCGCATTTTCCGGCAGTCCGGGCGACGGGCCGCCGCGATGCGCGGATATCAATGTCGTTCCCGCTGTCTCATGACAATCCAGGAAACTGCTGAGGTTGTCATTGGTCTGAATCTTCCACTGTCTGCCCTCCGCCTGCAATGGAACGGGGAATGTCAGAAGAAAGCTGATCGCAGAAACGGACAGGATTTTGCTGAGTGTCATGACTTAAGCTCTAAAAATGGAAGTATGATGTGTGGCCCCGTATTGGGGAGGTCTGGTTACAACATGATGAATTGGTCTTCACGTGCCAATCAGGATGCGTCCGGCAGCCAATCCCCCAAGATGGCATTCACTTTTTCTGGCGCCTCCTGTTGCACCCAATGAGATACGCCCGGAAGGCGATGCAGTGTGAAATCTCTCACCCACTCGTCCGTACCCTCCGTGCACTTGATGTTGAGCGCTGCATCTTCCTCGCCCCAGATCATCAGGGTCGGTATGTCCACCTTGCCATCACCGATTTCAATGGCATCCCGATATCGCAACAGAGCTCGGTAATAATTGATCATCGAATTGAGGGCGCCGTTCCTCATCGCGGCCGTTGCGTATACTCCCAGATCGTCATCGGAAAAATTTGTCTGGTCGCAAGCCATTTTCGAAAATGCGCTCTTGATAGGCTCCCCGCTGTGCCGGGACAGAAGCTTCTCCGGAAGCCATGGTATCTGGAAAAAGAAAATATACCAGCTCCGGCGGAGTTGGCGCCAGTGACGGATTTCCCTCCGTCCGACCATCGGATGCGGAACATTCATGATGATCAAACGGACCAGTGGCCGGATTTTTCGGATTGCAAATGTCCAGGCAACAATCGCACCCCAGTCATGCGCTAGAAGCGTGACCTCTTTCGCCCCGCTCGCGTCGATCAAAGCGGCAATATCGGCACAAAGATGATTCAGCGCATAGGCCCTGACGCCATCCGGCTTGCTGCTTCCGCCATATCCGCGCATATTGGGAGCCCAGACCCGATATCCCATTTCTGCGAGCAGCGGCATTTGAAATCGCCAGCTGTAATGGAGTTCAGGAAAACCATGCAGGCACAAAGCGAGTCGGTCGCCTTTTCCCGCCTCGGCTACCTCAAATCTTTGCCCGTTGGCCTCGACCCAATTGATTGCAATTCCGGTCTCGGGATCGGGCTGCCAGGAAGGTATCTCGCTCATGCCATTAATGCTAGCAGGGTCTACCTTTAATCAGCCAGTTAATTCTGCTATCGATGGGAAAAAACTTCAGGAGAGAATCGATGCATGATCTGATCATTCGAGGCGGTACCATTGTGGATGGCACGGGTGGAAAGCCCTTTGTCGGTGATGTCGCCATTGATGGCGACCGCGTAACGATGGTTGGAACCGTGAATGCCGAGGCCCGTGAAGAGATTGATGCGACCGGCAAATTTGTCACGCCGGGTTTCGTCGATGTTCATACCCATTATGATGGCCAGGCGACCTGGGA
>JBCBZY010000074.1:0-10229 GCA_039815115.1 Pseudomonadota bacterium
ATAGGCATTGGCATCACGCTGCTCGTCGGCTTCGCGTTTCGCGCGCTCTTCCTTGTCGAGACCTTCGAAATAGTCCCAACCGCGATTATATTCCGCAGCATGTTTTTCGCAGAAATACCAGCGATCCGGACTATTAGGTGACTTGGGTGCGGGGCAATTACCTGCCTCGTTGCAGCCATGCCGGTCGCAAATCTTGACCTGCTCTGCTTCGCGCGAGCTTTCATAGCTGCCCCAGCGGGGAAAGCCCCAGTTATCGGATCGTTTTGCTTTTGGCATATCACTCTCTAACAAAGGCCCTGCGCCAGTTCCAGCCATATTTAAATACCAGAGGGTCTGTAAGCCGGGTTCTGTCCATCCGCAAAACGGAATAGCCAGCCATTCATCTTGGCGGTACATTGCTGTACCGCTCCAGCAACCAACCCGGGCAGCAGGCCGATAAAGCCATATGCCGCCCCTATTTGGTTTTGCTCCAGGTGGGGTTTACCGTGCCAGTCCTGTCGCCAGTCCCGCGGTGCGCTCTTACCGCACCCTTTCAATGTCACGCAGTCGAAACCAACGCGACCTGCTTTCTGTTGCACTGTCCCTGAGGTCACCCTCGCCGGAAGTTATCCGGCACCCTTTTATCGTGGAGCCCGGACTTTCCTCCCGCCACTGCAAAAGCAGCAACAAGCGGCTGGCCGGCCCTCTGGCCAACCCTATTTAGTGACTCCGCGCTCTCTGTCCAACATTAAAGCGAGCAAAATGGCGCGGGTTTCGCCATCAATGATCCCATCAATATTCTCTGGGCGGAACCGTCGCTGAAATGCGACCACGGCGTCTTTTTCCGCCGTAATATCATATCCGAACCGTTCGAGCGCCAGCATGAAGCCACCATCAGTCCAGATCGGGTCAAAAAGATTTTTGTCGGGTCGTTTCAGCGCGATCCCCAATTGGGCAAGTCGGGACCAGTCGAAAAGTTCGCCGGGATCCTGTTTGCGTGCCGGAGCCAGGTCACTATGCCCGATGACATTGGATGGCGTAATATGATGCCGTTTCACGATGTCCGCAGCGAGGCGCGTCACCGCATCCATCTGCTCTTCGGGAAAGGGCACATAGCCCCACTCATGGCCCGGATTGACAATCTCTATCCCGATACTGGCGCTGTTGACGTCTTCGATACCGCGCCAATAACCCCGGCCTGCGTGCCAGGCGCGGTCTTCTTCCCGCACCATGTTCACAATCTGACCGTCTTCAGTCACGACATAATGCGCGGATACCTTCGCGTCGGGATTGGCCATCCAGTTGATCGCCGAAGCCGCGTCCTTCATGCCGGTATAGTGCATGACAAGAATGGAAATCGGCGATTTCCGCTCGTCGAAATTCGGAGAAGGCGTCCAGATCATGTCCATGCCCACCCCCATTACTCCATCACCCCGCGACGATGGCGCCGAGGAGCAATTCTGATTCTGCCGGTGGAGAAACCCGGAGATCACCGTGATTCTGGAGCGCCAGTTCGCGGGACATCCAGGCAGCGGCGGTCCGGGCGCTTAAATCGGAGTCCGCCAGCGAGCCCTCCAGGGCCGCCCTGATACTGTCATCAAGCGCAATTTTGGGTCCTTCCGCGCGGACCACTACTTCGATGCCCTGCTCGCCTTCTTCCGCACCAACATCCAGTCTTCCGCCGCGCACAAGCGCTTCGCGGGCGATCATCGCCAGATTAAGCAGAATCTTCACAGCCTTTTTGGGAAGTGTAGCGGACTGGACAGCCCAGCCCAGCGTAATTTTCTGCTGATCACCGACCAGACTTTCGACCAGTTGTTTTGCTTCGGCAGGATCTACATGATCCCCAAATCCTCCCGCAGCACCAAATGCCAACCGGAAATATTTGAGCTTGTTGGCTGAGGCGACGGCGCTGTCGGACAACAGCTCCAGACAGCGTTCCCGCATTTCAGGATCTGTTTCATCCTCGAGCAGTTCGAGGCCATTGTTGATGGCTCCGACCGGGCTGAGCAGGTCATGGCAGAGTTTGGAACAGAGAAGAGCAGCTATATCCAAGCTGTTTTGGGTCATTCAAATGTACCTTTTGCGAGTGATTTCAGCGTCATTGGCTATCTGGCCTTTTGCGGACGATCAATCAAGTGCGCATTCCAGTTCAATAGGGTCAAAACGGGCAAGAAGTCGCCCACTCAGGGTCGCTTGCCACGCGGCCGCTTCCTGTCCGTTGATGATCAGCCAAATTCTTCCATCTGGAGCCGCAGAACCCGCATCAGTTACCGAGGGTTCCACCGGACCATCAGGGTGAGAATGATAATATCCGATGATCGGCAAGCCCCCCGAGCGCATGTCCTTCTCGGCGGCGATCAAAAGGGCGGGATCAACTTCAAAATGACGCCGGGGATCCATGGCGACATTATTCGTCATTCGTGCTTCTGAAACATGCTGATTTTGGCCAAGCAGGAGACCGCAAATTTCATTGGGTGCACCTGACCGTGCTGCACCCTGTAATTCCGCCATGATCTTGCTTGATATGATCAGCTTCATGGCCCACATCTAGGCGATGCCGACACCGCAATCCATCAAAACCGGGATCGTCCCGGAGACAGATAAAAAACAGCGCCTGGATGCGGCGTTGGCTGGAATATTGGAAGACCTGTCGCGGGAGCGGATCAAAGCCCTGATATCTGCCGGTAATCTGCAGGTGGATGGAGACACAGTATCTGACCCGGCGTCGAAGAAATGCGCCGGACTGGCTTTTGCTCTCACGGTTCCGGCTCCGGTAGATGGCCCTGCCCAACCTCAGAATATTCCATTGGATGTGGTATTTGAAGACGAACATCTGATCGTCGTGAACAAGCCTGCCGGACTGGTTGTGCACCCGGCAGCAGGTCATGCCGACGGAACCCTGGTCAACGCGCTGCTTCATCATTGCAAAGGGCAGTTGTCCGGCATTGGCGGCGTCACCCGGCCAGGAATTGTCCATCGCATTGACAAGGATACGTCGGGATTAATGGTGGCTGCGAAAAGCGATGCAGCACATCAGGGACTTGGCACGCTGTTTGCGGAGCATGACATTGATAGGCGGTATCTCGCCATTGTCCATGGACGTCCCAATCCCGCTTCGGCCACTATCGAAGGGAATATCGGGCGAAGCAAGGTAAACAGGAAGAAGATGGCTGTTGTCGGAGATGATCGGGGCAAGACCGCAATCACCCATTATACCACCAAAGAACCGCTCAACGGGGCCACTTTGGTTGAATGTCAGCTTGAAACCGGACGGACCCATCAAGTGCGTGTGCATATGTCCCATGTGGGGTATAGTCTTGTTGGTGATCCGCTATATGGTGTTTGTCGAAAATCTTTGCTTTCCAATGGAAAAGTAATTCGATTTTGCCGTCAGGCGCTTCATGCTGCTAATCTAGGATTTATTCATCCCGTAACGAAGGAAAAACTGAATTTTTTCTGTGACTTTCCCCCGGATATGCAGGATCTGTTCAGCAAGTTGCGTGTATAGAAAACACTCCCTATATAGGGATAGACCGTCGGGTGCTTGATGAGGCCCGAAGGCAAAACAGAGAAGGAACAGAAATGGCTAATAATAGCAATGTTCCGGCAAAAATCCCTGCCCGTGGGGGGGATGCAAGCCTGAACCGTTATCTATCGGAAGTACGTAAATTTCCGTTATTGACTCCCGAACAGGAATATATGCTCGCGAAACGCTATTCTGAGCACAAGGATCAGGAAGCGGCGGCACAGCTGGTAACGTCCCATCTTCGACTGGTTGCCAAGATTGCCATGGGCTTTCGTGGATATGGCCTGCCCGTCTCGGACCTGATCTCCGAAGGCAATGTCGGATTGATGCAGGGCGTCAAGAAATTTGAACCTGAAAGGGGTTTCCGCCTGGCCACCTATGCCATGTGGTGGATCCGCGCGTCGATTCAGGAATATATCCTGCGCAGCTGGAGCCTCGTGAAAATGGGTACCACCGCGGCCCAGAAGAAGCTGTTCTTCAATTTGCGGCGGATGAAAAACAATCTCGAAGCTTTCGAAGATGGTGATCTGAAACCTGAAGACGTGGCGAAGATATCAACCGATCTTGGCGTCGCCGAGCATGAAGTGGTCAACATGAACCGCCGGATGTCGATGGGTGGAGATGCATCGCTGAATGTTCCCCTGTCTGAGGACGGAGAGAGCGGTCAGTGGCAGGACACCCTGGAAGACGACGGCCCGTTGCATGATCAGCAGATTGCTGACGCCCAGGAAGCCGAATTCCGCCGTGAAATGCTGAACGAGGCCATGGGTTCGCTCAACGAGCGCGAGCAGCATATTCTCGCCGAGCGTCGACTTTCGGAAGACCCGAAAACGCTGGAAGATCTCAGCAAGGTCTATTCGGTCAGCCGCGAACGCATCCGACAAATCGAAGTACGGGCTTTTGAAAAGCTCCAGAAGGCCATGCTTCGCATAGCCGGCGAAAAGCAGCTTCTGGCTGCTGGTTAAATTGCTTATGTGCCCCGGCGAAGGCCGGGGCACATCTCCCCGCATTTCAACCAAATGGGACGGCTAGAGGAATCGCTGTCCATAAACTCAACGTCAGAAGATGGACTCCTGCCTCCGCAGGAGTACGGGTTCGTCATTCCCGCGAAAGCGGGAACCTATTTCCTGGCACATCCCCAATGCGAATCCTCTGCCTGACCAGACCCCACTTTTGCGGGAACGACAACGAAACCAAAACCACACACCGAAACAGTAATTGTTTTCGGCGGCCTGCTTGTTTAGGCGATGAGGTACATCAGTAGTTGCAAAGCGGTGCCATGGGCTTCCTCAAATTCCTCTTCAAATTCGCCATCTATTTTCTCCTCATCACCTTGGCATGGGTCGGCATCACCGCCTTCGTCCCACCACCGATCACGGCAACCATGGTCATGGACGAAAATGGCGCAACCCGGGAATGGACGCCTCTTGAATCCATTTCTCCCCACTTCGTTCGCGCCGTGATCGCCGGGGAAGATGGAAAATTCTGCAGTCATGACGGCTTCGACCGCGAAGCCATCCAAAAAGCGATCGAACGCAACCGCGAGGGCGGGCGTATCCGGGGCGGATCGACCATATCCCAGCAAACAGCCAAGAATGTCTTCCTCTGGCAAGGCGGCGGCTATTTCCGCAAAGGCCTGGAAGCCTATTTCACCTTCCTGATCGAGAAGATCTGGGGCAAACGCCGTATCATGGAAGTCTATCTCAACGTCGCCGAAACCGGCATTGGCACATACGGCGCTGAAGCAGGCGCGCAGCGCTATTTCCAAAAGAATGCCGCCGATCTGACCCGGATCGAAGCCGCCCGCATGGCCGCTGCCCTGCCCTTGCCGAAAAAGCGCGCGGTCAATGGGGCGAGCGGCTTCACCCGGCGTTACGGCAATACAATTGCCGCGAGGATCAACGTGGTGAAGCGGGACGTGCTGGACGGGTGTGTCTACTCATCCTCTTCCTGAATCAGGCATTCGAGTTCAATACACCGTGCACTTGAAACCGGGGTCCGCCTTGTCCGCTTGTACCGCGGAGCCAGTTCTGCAATCATTTGTCGATGAAGAAGGTTCCTCGCTTTCAATTTACTGAAGCCCATGAGATGACGGCTGACGGAACGGTGAAATTCGTATGTTCCTCCAACAGGGACCACTGGCCGTGGCTTGGCCTTGACCCTTTTGATCCCATCGTGGTTCAGTCAATAAACTATTGGGCTTCTATCGAAACCGGAATTGCACGAGGATTGCTGGATCCGGCCAAGTGGTCAGCATTGACACGAATGGACTGGACTTGCGGCAACCAAGGAGCCGGGCGTCCGGTAACAGGTATTTCCGAGCAATCAGGGGCGAGTGATGAGCCGGGATACCGGTTGAAGCTGTTCGATGCGAAGGACGCTGTCGTGCTGGAGATTAACGGCACCGGGGTGATGTTCAACACCCGTGACTTTGAAACCTGGCGTATGAAGGCCAAGAAAAAGATTGGCGCTTTGGCAACGCCTGACACATTCAGCTATGCTGACGCAGCTGCTGTGGGGGTGATGCAGCAACATGAGTGTTTTCTGTCGGAACTGAATCCCGACAAAATTCCCTGTGCGCAGGCGCTGATTACACAAGACAATGGGTTTCCGCCCGCACACCCATATCACAGCGGCTCAGGAGATCATGTCAACTCGACCCATTTGGCAGATGCGGCCCGGCAATTTGTCCATCAACTGCAAGGTGGCCCGCAGACCGACATCTCAGGAGGGGAAATGACCTTTGTCCGCTATGTCGAGCTTGGCTATCCTTTTGACATCAAACTGGATCCAGAAACCGGATCAACCACATCCTTCGCAATGCAAATCAGCCAGGCCGATCAGCTTTGCGCGAAGGTAACATTGCGGTTGAGATCTGACTGATCAAAAGGTCGCGCGCGAGCCGGCAGAATCGAGACAGCTAGCCCTGGTACGTGGTCAAATGCTGCTTGCCATTATCGCCAATTTCATCCCAATCTGCCTTTGAGTCAACCCAGATATGATGGGAAACTCGCAGATCCTCGATATCCCCGGGAAGCAAGCCGACCGGGACGAAAAAGCTCTTGTCATCGTTCGCCCCGGGCAGCGCTGACCCGCATGTCGGGCAAAATGAGCTCTGCCAATCACCATCGGGTTTTTGCCAATAGGAGACTTCATTTTCGCCAGCGCTCCACCGGAACCGGTCGGTGGGTACGATGGACACCGCCATCCCGGTGACACCTGACCATCTGCGGCAGATCGAACAGTGGCAAATGATGATATCCTTGAGATCCATATCGATCTCGAAAGACACCGCACCGCAATTGCAATGTCCGTTCAGCATGATTGAATCTCTCTTCCGATAGCAAAGTTAAGGACGGCCGAATGGATACGTCGTTCGCATAAGCGACTTCCACAGACTGCGCCGAGTTTGTTGATAACTGTTTGTGGCACCGGAATCCGGACCCAGGTTAAACAGTGACTGAAGTTCGCGTTTAAGCCGCGTCTTCCTTCTTGGCCTTGCTGCTCTTCGCAATCACCTTCACCGGGTCCTTGGTCCCTGCAACCACGTCCTTGTCGATGACAATCTCATCCACACCTTCCAGATCCGGCAGGTCGAACATGGTATCGAGCAGGATATTCTCGACAATCGACCGCAGCCCGCGCGCGCCAGTTTTCCGTTCGATGGCTTTCTTGCCGATCGCGGTCAGCGCATCTTCGGTGAAGGTCAGGCCGACATCCTCCAGCTCGAACAGCTTGCGATACTGCTTGACCAGCGCGTTTTTCGGCTCCTGAAGGATCGTCACCAGCGCGTCGATATCCAAATCTTCCAATGTCGCGATGACGGGCAAACGTCCGACAAATTCCGGGATAAGCCCGAATTTCAGCAAATCTTCCGGTTCGCCTTCGGCCAGCAATGCTCCAACCTTGCGTTCTTCCGGTGCTGCAACATGGGCACCAAAACCGATGGATTTCGCTTCCAGACGGTCGCCGATAATCTTTTCGAGGCCAGCGAATGCCCCACCGCAGATGAACAGGATATTGGTGGTATCGACCTGCAGGAATTCCTGCTGCGGGTGCTTGCGGCCGCCCTGTGGTGGAACGGAGGCGGTGGTGCCTTCCATCAGCTTGAGCAGGGCCTGTTGAACGCCCTCACCCGATACGTCGCGTGTGATGGACGGGTTTTCCGCCTTGCGACTGATCTTGTCGATCTCGTCAATGTAGACAATGCCGCGTTGGGCTTTTTCCACGTTATAATCCGAAGACTGCAGCAGCTTCAGGATGATATTCTCGACATCTTCGCCAACATAACCGGCTTCGGTCAATGTTGTGGCATCCGCCATGGTGAACGGCACATCAAATGTCTTGGCGAGCGTCTGGGCCAGCAGAGTCTTGCCGCAGCCGGTAGGGCCAACGAGCAGGATATTGGACTTCGCAAGTTCAATATCACCTGATTTGGCGGCATGATTGAGGCGCTTGTAATGATTGTGAACCGCAACCGACAGTACACGCTTCGCGCGGTCCTGACCGATGACATAGTCATTGAGAACGTCGCAGATTTCCTGAGGTGTTGGAACTTCACCGTCTTTTTTGCCGGTAACCGCGCCCTTGGTCTCTTCGCGAATGATGTCGTTGCACAATTCGACGCATTCATCGCAGATAAATACGGTCGGGCCCGCGATCAGCTTGCGGACTTCATGCTGGGATTTTCCGCAGAAAGAGCAATAAAGCGTGCTCTTCGAATCAGATCCCGTCAATTTCGTCATATAAAGTCCTCAACTATCGGCCAGAGTCGCCAATTTAACTGGCAAACCGCAAAATGCTACCGCTTTTTTACAGCCCCTTTGGTGCCGAACGGTAAGTCTATCAAATCGGGCTTAATTTTGGTTTAGTGCCGCGATAACCGCTTATTTATCATCTTCTGCGGGTTTGGGCCGCTTGTCGTAAACCTCGTCAACAAGACCAAATGCCTTGGCTTCGTCCGCTTCCAGGAAGGTATCCCGGTCCATCGCCTCTTCGATCTCTTCGATCGGCCGACCGGTATATTTCGCGTAAAGGTCGTTCATCCGGCTGCGAATACGCAGGATTTCCTTGGCCTGGATCTCGATATCGGAGGCCATGCCCTGGGCCCCGCCGGACGGCTGATGCACCATGATCCGGGCATTGGTTGTGGCCATACGCATGCCCGGCTCGCCCGAGGCCAGCAGGAAACTGCCCATGGAAGCCGCCTGCCCTACACATACCGTGCCAACCCGCGGGCGGATATATTGCATCGTGTCATGGATCGCCATGCCTGCAGTGACGACACCGCCGGGCGAATTTATATACAGATAAATGTCCTTCTTCGGATTTTCCGATTCCAGGAACAGTAGCTGAGCGGTGATGATCGACGCCATGCCGTCTTCCACCGGTCCGGTGACAAAGACAATACGTTCGCGCAACAACCGCGAGAAAATGTCGAAACTGCGTTCGCCACGGTTGGACTGCTCGATAACAACGGGAACCAGAGCATCGACAACCGGATTGCGCTCATGAGAATCGAAAGGGTTCATGGATATTCCTTCTAACTGTAGGGGGTCTATATCTGGTCTCCTGCCCAAGCAATCAACCCCCGAATGCAGATAGATGACGTTGCTAATGAAATAGCCTGCTCCTATATCTGCTGCAGGCTTGTTCAATTAGCGATTTCCAGGAGAAACACATGTTGCAATATTCACCCTCCATCGGGGACTTTCGGAATGCAGAAGAGGATGACACCTCCGGCCCGATGGCTGCGATGATGAGCAAGTTTCTCGAAACCCGCACGGTTCTTATCTTCGGCGGTGTTGACCAGAAGCTGGCTGAACGAGTGACCGCGCAGATTCTGTATCTCGACCATCTGAGCAATGACCCGATCAAATTAATGATCAATTCACCGGGTGGCCATGTCGAATCCGGTGACACCATCCATGACCTGATTCCGTATATCAATTCGCCTGTAGCGGTCGTCGGCACAGGCTGGGTTGCGAGTATTGCTACCCACATTTTCCTGGGTGTCCCAAAGGAGCAGCGATTCTGTTTGCCAAACACCCGTTTTCTTATTCACCAGCCATCTGGCGGTGCCGGCGGCAAGGCATCGGATATCGCGATTCAGGCGGAAGAGATTGTCAAAATGCGCGAGCGGATTGCACTGAAGATCTCTGAAGCGACCGGTCAGGATATTGAAAGGGTGCGGAAAGACATCGACCGCGACTACTGGATGAGCACCGACGAGGCCAAGGAATATGGAATTTTGGGAACGGTGATCAATTCCGCCAGCGAGATCAAAATTTAACTGTCAGAGCGACTTTAGACACAAAAAAGGGCTCCAGCGTGGGAGCCCTTTTTCGTTTTTGCTCTGATTATTTCTTGGCGGCAGGCTTTTTTGCGGCCGGTTTCTTCGCCGGGGCTTTCTTGGCCGCAGGTTTCTTGGCTGCAGGTTTCGCCGGAGCCTTTTTCGCTGCAGGCTTTTTTGCCGGTGCTTTTTTCGCAGGTGCTTTTTTCGCCGGAGCTTTCTTGGCAGCAGCTTTTTTGGCCGGCGCCTTTTTCGCTTTTGGCTTGGCCTCCGCTTCGTCGTCGGCTTCGATCGCGGCTTCCAGTTCCGCACGCGTTACGTTTTTGTCGGTGATCTCGGCTTTTTCAAACAGGAAATCGACAACCTTGTCTTCATACATTGGTGCACGCAGCTGGGCGGCTGCCATCGCGTCCTGCTGGATATATTCCA
>JBCBZY010000168.1:0-6133 GCA_039815115.1 Pseudomonadota bacterium
ACCCCATCCGCGCCACACCGGAAGTAGTATCGGTTCTTGGTGCCGAAGAAATTGCGCGTGCGGCAGACGGCGATATTGCCGGCTCGCTGCAGCGCGTGACCGGTCTGAGCGTGGTCGGTGGCCGGTTCGTTTTTGTCCGTGGCCTGGGCGAACGCTATTCGCTGGCACTGCTCAACGGGCTGCCGCTGCCCTCGCCCGAACCGCTGCGCCGCGTTGTGCCGCTTGATCTGTTCCCGACCAGCGTCATTGCCTCAACCGTCGTCCAGAAAAGCTATTCGGTCAATTATCCGGGTGAATTTGGTGGCGGCGTGATCAATCTGACGACCAAATCGACACCGGATGAACCCTTTCTGAAAATCAGTGCCAGCATCAGCGGTGACAGTGAAACAACCGGTGAACTCGGTTACACCTATGACGGCTCACCGACAGACATTATCGGCTATGACAGCGGCGGAATCCGCTCGATCCCGACCGGGCTGCAAAATGCCATTGATCAGCTGGTACCGATTTCGACGGGCAACAATTTCACGTCGCTCGACTTGCAGAATTTTGCCGCAAGCCTGACCAACGCAGAAACCGCTCTCATTCAGCGGAACAACCAGATTCCCGCCAATTTCTCGGCTGAAATTACGGGCGGAACCACCCTGGATGTCGGCGATGCCTTTGTCGGCATCATTGCGACCGGAGGTTTCGAGAATAGCTGGCGGACACGCGGCGGTGCGCAACAGCAGACTCAGGGCATTGTGCAAATTGATGGCCAGGACGGGCTGCTGCCTGACCGGAATTTCAACTTCCTGCAGACCCAAAACCGCATCATCGTCAATGGCCTGCTCGCGCTTTCCGCGGAAATTGACGAGCACAAGCTGCGTCTGTCCAATCTGTACATTCATGACACGGTCAAGGACGCACAGATTGCCGCCGGTACCGACGCCATCAGCGTGGGTGAGGAAACCCTGCTCAACCAGAGCCGGACGAGCTGGTTTGAGCGGCAGCTCTTCACCACCCAGTTTGTCGGTGAGTTCAAGTTTGACGCTATCAGTGCCGACGTGCGCGCCAGCTACGCCAATTCCAAGCGCGATGCGCCTTATGAGCGGACATACAGCTACGCCTTTGACGATCAGGTCGCCAATGACTTTGTCAACGATCTGACCTCTCCGGGGCAATCAGCCCGCATCCGCTTCAGCGATCTGAATGATGACGTCTATGGCCTCGGTCTGGATCTGGGATATGAAACCGATATCGGCATTCCGATAAACTTCACGGTCGGATACAGCTATTATCTGAACGAACGAGAAGCCTCGCGGCGCGATTTCCGGTTCCTGCCAACCAATGGTCTTGACAGTCCGCTTGAACAGCAACGGATCGACTTCCTGCTGTCGGACTTCAATATCTTCACGCAGGAAATTGAACTGCGCGAGACCGCCTCACAAACCACGGTTCCGGCTTATACAGCCGAACTGGAAGTGAATGCGGGTTACGGATCTTTGGATGCAGAACTGACCGATGGCGTGCGGCTCAATCTCGGTGTGCGCTACGAAGATGCCAACCAGACAGTTACGCCCATATTGCTGACCGGAACCGCGGGTGGCGGGGTGCCGACCAATCTGGCCAATGACTATTTCCTGCCGGCAGCGACTTTGACCTGGAATTTTGCGGAAGACATGCAATTCCGGGTTGCCGCCTCACGGACAATCGCGAGGCCGCAGTTCCGCGAACTGGCACCCCAACAGTTCCTGGACGTCGAGACCAACCGGACATTTATCGGTAATCCGCTCTTGTCTGACAGTGAACTGATCAACGCAGAAGCGCGGTTTGAATATTATATCGGACGCGGCGAACGGATCACGGTTGCCGCCTTCTACAAGGATATCGACAATCCGATCGAATCGGTTGCCTTTGTCCAGGGTGGCGGCGCCTTCTTCCAGGGCTTCTCCAACGCACCCTCGGCACAGCTTCTCGGTGTCGAAGCAGAATTGGTGAAATATTTCTCGCTGATGGATCTGGGTGGATCGTTTTTCGAGGACCGGCGCTTGCTGCTCGCGGCAAACTACACGTTCACGGAATCTGAAATTAGCGTTGGAGCGAATGATACAGCGATCAGCCCCATCACGCTTCTCCCGGGTGCCGCAAGCAGCTTCTTTACCGACGGCGACCGTTTGACGGGTCAGTCGAAACATGTTGCCAACCTGCAATTCGGCATGGAACGCGAAGACGGACCGCTGTCACAGCAAACCATTCTACTGAGCTACAACAGCCCGCGCGTGACTGCACGTGGTCCTCAGGATCAGCCTGACCTTGTTGAACGGACAGGTTGGCAGCTCGATTTCGTCATGCGCGAGGAGCTCGAGATTGCTGGCCAGGACTTTGAAGTGAAGTTCGAGTTGCGGAACATTCTGGGCGAAGATTACCGGGAGTCACAGACACTGAATGCCTCCCGCATCCTGAACAATGCCTATGATGTCGGCACGCGCTTTTCGTTTAGCGTCGGACTGAACTTCTGATCAGTCGCCCCCTGGGGGCGGGGGCGACTGACTGTCATTTTTCTGTCATCGGCTTGTCGCCGGACCGTCAATAAATTGCCTTAGCTATTAGCAAGATGGTTCGGGGGATTGAGATGACATCAATCAGGAATAGCTTGAAGTGCTTGTCCGGAATCCGGATGGAAGCCTGCCGGTCAGTGCTGCCGGAACGGCCGATGTCGGAGCCCTACGCGGAATGAGTGCGGACGGCGGCAATAGTGAAGCCGAGTTTATCGACGGCATTATCCGGTCCGCCTTCCGCGAAAATGCATCCAGCATCCATTTCGAATATTCGGGACCGTCTCTTCTCCTGCAGTTTCGCCGGGGCGACAGATTGGCCGAAATTGCCCGATTGCCATCCGAGCGCGGCACCGATGTCATCCGTCACATCAAAAACATGGCGAAAATAGAATCTGCGGACAATGGCCAAAGCCAGGTCGGCCGGATCAATCCGGACAAGGAGGATCTCGACACCACTATCGACGTCTCTGCCCTGCAATATCAGGACAAGGAACGCATCGTCATGGAATTTCGGAAACCGGCCGGGCTTGCCCTGTCTCTCGACTGGCCGGGCTTGACGGAGTCGATCCATGCGATTCTCGCCGAAGCGCTGGCAGAACCGAATGGCATCCTCCTGGTCACCGGACCCGAAGAGGGCGGCAACACGGCCATCATGTACGATCTCGTGGAACAGCTCAGGGGACAGGAACGAAATATCTGCACGGTGGAACGGACATTAGAGCGACATCTCGAAGGGGTCGTACAAACAGATATTAGTCAGCAAAATGTTCCAGATTTTTCAGTGGGTTTGCAGGCAGTCTTGCGACAGGATCCCGATGTTGTGATGCTCGGCGAAATTCCCGATCCGGAAACGGCTGACCTTGCCGTCCGCGCAGCGATGGACGGGCGCCTTGTCATCTCCGCTGTCCCGGCAAACAATGCCGTGGGAGCGCTCACCCGAATGCGGGAATTGCAGGTCGAGCGCTTCCCTCTGGCCGCTTCCCTCCGCGCTGTTCTCGCACATCGCAAGGTCAGGCAACTATGCCCGCATTGTGCCGAGCCGGTTCAGGCCGACGGCAGTCTGGCTTCCCTGCTCGGCTTTGACCGTGGAGAAGTTGTCTACCGGGAAACCGGCTGCGAGAAATGTGGTCATACCGGCTTTTCCGGAGAAATCGGAATTTTCGAAGCCGTGCGCGTCGATGAAACCATTCGCAAGCTGATCGCGGAGGGTGGTGACGAAAGCCGAATTGCATCACTGGCCTTTCTCAAGCAACCCGACCTCGCTTCGGCGGCACGGAAACTGGTCAAGCAGGGAAAGATCACTGCCGAAGATGGAATCCACATTTCCCGGATGCGGCATGCGATGGTGCTCGAGTGATTTCAGTCCGCGGCGGCAGTCAGGCCGCTTGCTGAACGCCGCGAACCAGCTTGCCGGGGCGTGCGCCCGTTGCATCATCATGACGCCGGATAATCTCTCCTGACACTATCGTGGCATCATAGCCCGTCGCCCGCTGGTGCAGCCGCCGGCCACCTGCGGGCAGATCGTGGACGATTTCCGGCAAGTGCAGACGCAGCGCATCAAGATTGATGACATTTATGTCGGCTTTCGCACCGACCTTCAGCACACCCCGGTCATGCAGACCCACGGTCCGCGCGGGTTTCTGCGTGAGCATGTGGACGGCACCAGGCAGGTTAAATTGCTTTTCCTGGTCTCCCTTCACCCAGTGGGTCAGCAGGAAGGTAGAGAAGCTGGCATCGCATATCGCGCCATAATGCGCGCCGCCATCGCCGAGAGCGGGAATGCAATGGGGGTGGCTGAGCATCTCATGAACGGAATCGAGGCTGTTATTCTCGTAATTCCCCAAGGCCCCCAGTAACAGACCCTTGCCATCCGTTTCGAGAAATCGGTCATAGGCGACATCTTGCGGCGTACATCCGCGTGCGGCAGCCAGTGCTTCCAGGCTTTGGTCAGCCGGCGGGGCATAATCAGGCGGGTCGTCCAGCGGATAGAGCCAGCGCCAATTGCGACCAAGTTCATTGAACGGATGCCCCGGCTCCGGTTCTTCTGTAATCAGCGCCTGCCGAAGTTCCGGATCCCGCATGGCCGAAACTTTTTCCTCTAGCGGCAAGTCAGCAATTTTCTGCCAGCTGGGGCACATGATGAACGGATGGACGGACAGCTCCAGTCCTTCGATAATGCCGATCGGCCGAGGCATGACCTGCCCTGTCACCCGCGCATCGCCATCATTGGCGGCGTTGGTTTCCTCCATCATCGTCAGCACCTTGCGCCAGCGCGGTGGTGCGTCATTGCCGCTGGCCAGCGTGAAAGTGACGGGCCGGCCGGTTTCGGAAACGACGGCTTCAATCACCGGATACTCCCGGTCAAATCCGACAAAGGCGTCCAGCACGATCTGGAATGTTCCAGCCCCGGCGTCGGCCATGCCGCTGCAGATCGCGGTCAATTCGTCGATATCTGTCTGAAATGTCGGAATACTTCCGCCGTCCGCCGTCTTGTGGATGCTCAGCCGGGAGGTAGCAAAGCCGATGGCACCCGCCTCGATCGCTTCTTTCGACAGGGTCCGCATGCGCTCTAGGTCCTCCGCTGTCGCGGGATCGCGGTTCGCGCCACGTTCGCCCATCGCATAAACCCGGAGCGGGGAGTGCGGCAGATAGACAGCCACATCAATATCCCGCTTTCCCTTGTCGACGACATCCAGATATTCGGGAAAGGTTTCCCAGTTCCAGGGCAGTCCTTCCGCCATGACAACACCGGGAATATCCTCGACGCCCTCCATGACATTGATCAGCATGTCATGATCTTCCTTGCGGCAAGGCGCGAACCCGACGCCGCAATTGCCCATCACGGCTGTGGTCACGCCATGCGACGAGGATGGTGCCATCTCTTCCGACCAGACCGCCTGCCCGTCATAATGGGTGTGCACATCGACAAAGCCCGGGGTGACAATACGGTCGGTGGCATCGATTTCCTCAGCGGCCTTTTCGGAAATATCTCCAATGGCTGCAATCAGTCCGTCGCGGATCGCAATATCTTGTTGAACCGGTTCACTGCCGGTTCCATCGACCAGCAGCCCTCCGCGGATAATCAGATCGTAATTTGGCATGGTATCAAACCTCCGGTTGTCTAACCCGATTTCACGTCACGAAACGGCATGTTGCGATCGACTTCAAATTCGCGCGGCAATCCCAATACGCGTTCCGAAATGATATTCCGTTGAATCTGGTCGCTGCCGCCACCGATGCTGTTCATATAGGCTTTCGCGGAATCAAAGTTCATGTCGGCGGAATCCGGAAACCCTTCGCCGTCCAGCAGACTGGCGGCACCCAATATTTCCGATGCGACCCGTGCCTCGCCATGCTGGATCCGTGACATGGCCAATTTGCCGAGCGACATCAGCGAAGACGAGCCGTTGGCAAGGATTTCCGCCTTGGCACGCTGCATATTGAGCGAATTCAGCTGGCGGTAGGCGGTGGCCTGTGCAATTTTTTGCCGCAAGACGGGATCCTGAAGCTTGCCATGCGTCCGGGCCAGCGCAATCAGCGGTGGCTCCGTACCTTTCTCCTTGCCCTGTCTCTCGGTCGCGCCTTCCCCCATG
>JBCBZY010000106.1:0-8699 GCA_039815115.1 Pseudomonadota bacterium
CGAGCCGCTGGAATATTGCAAATAGGCAATGTCGCTGCCTTTCGCTTTCGGAAGCTCCCCTTCGGACGCTTCGCGTTCGGCAAACCTGTCCCATCCAAAAACCGGGATGTCGCGGGATTCACCAGCCGCGCTCGCCAGTTCGGTGATTTCGTCAGGAAACAGCAATATGCAGGGATCGCAGCTGTCGAGTTGGACGCCGATCTGGTCGACATAACTTTCCTTGCCGCCAAAAGATGTCGGGAGCGGAAGAGGCACTGGCAAGGCGCCAGCATAAACTGCGCCAAAGAACAGTGCGCAAAATTGCGGTTCGGTGTCGGCGATCAGGGCCACCCGGTCTCCCGGCTTGACTCCGAAGGCGATCAGCCGATGCGCCGCGGCCAGCGCGTCTTCGCGGAGTTCCGAAAACGGATACACCTTGACCAGCGTGGCCCGCGCGTCATGAAAATTGAATCCCTTCCGGCCTTTGGCGGCATAGTCCAGCGCGTCGCCAAGGGTTTCGAAATCGGCAAAAATCCTGGGATGTTCGTCAGTTGTGGGGGTTGGCGTCAATTCGGTCATTCAAAATCCACTTTCCAGAAGGTCCAGCCTTCAAAAAATCCTTCATTTATCCAGACATGCGCCTGTCCGGCCCGATAGCGGCCGAATTTGGCAATTTTTCTCATGCTGGGCCCCTATTGATTGCAAGTGACGTTTAAATTTCGGCTCGACTGTGGCACAAAAAGGGCAATCACAGTTTTCGAGAGCCAAAGCGTTGAAAAACAGGGTCAAACCGTTGAACCAAACAGGGTTGCAGGACCTCGCTTTGCGCTATGTCAGCCGCTATGCGACCACCCGCCACAAGCTGAAAGCCTATCTGCACCGCAAGTTGCGGGAACGGGAATGGGACGGTGAGCAATCAGCCGATATTGACGGCCTCGTCGAGAGGTTTGCGGAACTGGGCTATATCGACGATGCGCTGTTTGCGAAAAACAAGGCAGCGGCGCTCAGTTCCCGGGGATATGGCAAGCGGCGCATTTCGCAAGCGCTCTATCAGGCCGGCATTGCCGAAGGTGATGATGCCGAAGCAATGGCGGTGGGAGAGGCCCGGAAATGGGAAGCCGCCCGGACCTTTGCCCGCAAGAAATCCATCGGGCCCTATGCAGCCGAAATGCGCGACCCGGCTACTCGCCGCAAACAATTGCAGGCCTTCCTGAGAGCCGGTCACGCATTTGATATCGCTGCCCGCTTTGTCAATGCAGCGCCGGGTGAAGCCGTCGAAGAAGGGGAATGAACCGGGTAAATCACCCACAGAATCGCCATTTCGCAGAGAATATGTTATTGAAAACAGGAAGAAGGCTCTCCGAGTCTTTTCATCTTTAGTCGGTTTTGGTTTTCGGAGGCGTTTGGTGACCAGTTTAGTTGCAGACCCCGCACATTCAGGTGATAGCATGCAGGAGAGCCCGGCCGATGACGGCCACGCATCCGAGCTGCAGACAATGGAAGCCACCGGCACCGTCAAATGGTTTGATTCCCATCGCGGATTTGGGTTCATCGTTCCCGAAGAATCCCCGGCAGACGGCATGCTTGGACAGGATATCCTCGTCCACTGGACCATTTTGGAACCCCTCGGGCGGCGCGAACTTCCGGAAATGGCAACCGTCACATGCGAATATGTTGAAGCACCCAAAGGGCTTCAGGCGACCCGGATTCTGGATGTCCACATTCCGGAAAATGCGGTCAGCCAGGACCGGCAGCCGCCAGAAACCAAACGGCGCGCCATTCATGTGGTTGATGATGACAGCTCTCCCTTTGTCCGTTCCGAGGTCAAATGGTTCAACCGCGCCAAAGGCTATGGATTCCTGATCGCGGAGAATCTAGACGGGGACGTCTTCCTCCACATGGAAACCTTGCGGGACGCAGGACTGACAGAAGTGTTCCCGGGTCAGGCACTGATGGTCCGCACCAGCGATGGCAAACGCGGCCATATGGCAGTACAGGTTACGCTTCCTCCATCCGCCAGCTAGTGATACCCTTCACCATATGAACCTGCCCACACGATTGCTCCGCCTGTCTTGCGTTTGTCTCGCGCTCGGATCTGTCAGCGCCTGCAACGCCCAAAGCAGCGAGTCAGCGCCCGCAAATCCTGCGGCAGAGATGCGATTGTCCGAGGCCGGGCTGCAGCTGGCGCCGCTGACAATCACATCGGGCAGCAAGTCATTCCGGTTTACAGTGGAAATTGCCCAAAGCCCCGAACAGCAGGCGCGAGGGATGATGTTCCGGACCGAACTGGCACCCGACAAGGGCATGCTGTTTCCCTTTCCGGCCGAGAAAATGGCAAGCTTCTGGATGAAAAATACGGTCATTCCGCTCGACATCATTTTTGTCCGCAGCGATGGCACGATCGAGTCCATCGCCGCGCAGACAACGCCTTATTCGCTGGAACCCGTGCAATCCGGCGAACCGGTGGCCGCCGTTCTGGAACTGGCTGGTGGACGGGCGGCCGAACTGTCCCTGCAGCCGGGCGATACGATCAGCTGGCCGAATTAGCAGGCCTGCCCCCTTCCCAGCTACCGTCCGCCGGAAAAGGCACATTTTTTAATTGCGGTCCCCCCCGCCCTGACGCTAAGCGACTTCGCATGGGACTCTTAGGCAAGATATTCACATGGTGGGATGGGGCAACCATCGGCACCTCCCTGTTCACCGCGCGCAAGGGTGAGCAGGTTGGCGAGGACATTTTTGGCAATCGCTATTTCCAGGCCAGGAAGCCCGAGGGTAATTTTCAGCGGCGCTGGGTCATTTATGACGGAGCCAATGATGCCAGCCGGGTGCCACCCGAATGGCATGGCTGGCTGCACCACAGCTATGACGAGATTCCCGAAAGCCATTTGCCGCAACCACGAATCTGGGAGAAGGCCCCGACCGGCAACCTAACCGGTACCTCCGAAGCCTATCGGCCGGCCGGTGCGCTGGAATCCGGGGGCCGGCGGGCAGCCGCGACCGGAGACTATGAATCATGGAACCCGGCCGAAGCCGAATGAAGCGATCTCGCCTCCTGGTGTTTCTGCCACTCGCATTGCTCGGCGGGTGCGGCCTGTTCAACAGTGACGATGTCGAGGAGCGCGCCATTGGTCAGGCAGCAGAAAAAGGTGAAGTGGCCGCGACCGACGAAGAGCTTGTGCAGCCGGTTACAGAACAGATTGGCACCCCGATGGCAGAGCGTGTCGCCACTCTCGGATTCCTGAACAAGCGCAATGGCCTGACCCGGGATCTCGAACTGAAACCCGGACAATCAGTGCGTATCGGACGAGCGATTGTCCGTCTGCGCGCCTGCGAACGGACCGCACCCTGGGAACTGACCCCGGAACAGGGGGCCTTTGTCCAGCTGCTGGTCAACGACCGGCCGGCAACGCGCGAAGGCGACGATGAGTGGAAGCAGGTTTTTTCCGGCTGGCTGTTCCGCGAATCCCCGTCGCTCAATGTCGTCGAGCATCCGATTTATGATGTCTGGGTCAAAAGATGCGAAATGAGCTTTCCGGGCGAGGAAAATCCGCCGGAAGATTCCACCAATCCGACAGCCCCGCGATCCTCGTCTTCCAACGCTGTCAACCTCTCGTCCAGTGCCGAGAATGACGCAGCAGGAGATGATACAGCTTCCAGCGTTTCCCCTTCACCAGTCCAGCCGCCTGCAGAGCCCGTGCCCGCTCCGGCTCCAGTTGAAGAGCCGGAAGATCTGATTGGTGACCTGATCGCTGAAAATGCCGGCGTCGAATAGGACTGCGCGGCCTTGAGCCGTTCCAGATATTCTTCCTGACTGATTTCGACAGCGCCCAGTGATGCCAGATGATCCGTCATGAACTGGCAATCGAGCAACTGAAACCCGCCCACCTTCAACCGCGCGACCAGCCAGGCGAGAGCCACTTTTGAAGCGTCACGCGTCCGGGAGAACATGCTCTCCCCGCAAAACGCACCGCCAAGTTCCAGTCCGTACAATCCGCCAACCATCTCGTCTTCACCATCCGGACCCGGTTGCCAGCACTCAATGCTGTGGGCCTGCCCGCGCTGGTGCAAGGCGACAAAGGCCTGCTCGATCTGATCGTTGATCCAGGTTTCGCGGCGGTCATCTGCGGACTCCGCACAGATCGCAATCACCTCAGCAAAAGCGGTATCACAGGTGACCCGAAACCGGTCGGACCGGATTGCCTTGCGCAACGATCGTGAAACATGAAACCCTTCCAGCGGCAGGACCGCGCGATTTTTTGGTTCCACCCAGAAAATCTCCGGATCATCCCGGGCATCCGCCATCGGGAATATGCCTGATCCATAGGCCTTGATCAGCAGGTCAAGGTCGATCGACATGGCTGGCTTCATTCAGCAAGACATTCGCTTCTTCAGCAATTTTTCGCGCGACGCCGAGATATTCGTCGGCAAAACCGGCCCCGGTTCGCCAGGCCGCACCAATACTGCGCGTCGCTTTCCAGCCATCCACGTCCAGCAGAGCGACATCGCCGCCGCGGGAGAGTTCAGACCGGACATACAGCGCTGGCAAGATCGCAAGGCCGAGACCAGATGCAACCATCTGCCGCACGCTGTCGAGACTGGTGCCTTCATAGTCACGGGACAAAATCATGCCGTTCTGCCGGCATTGCTCTGCCACATCGCGGTGGAGATGGTGGCGGCGATCCAGACTGAGCACAGATGCATCAGCGAGATCGGATTGTTTGATCTTCCCCCTTTCTGCCAGTGGATGATCCGGTGGTGCCACCAGAATCAATGGTTCCCGGAACAGCGGTTCTATGGTGAGATTCTCGCCTTCGATCGGCAAAGGCCCGAGCAACATGTCGATCGATCCCTTGACCAGCTCCATCGCCTGCAGGTCGGGAATGCCCTCGCGCATGTAGAAACGCAGGTCCGGCTGGGAACGGTGCAGCCCGGCGATGACCGGGGGCATGAGATAGGGTCCGAGGGTCGGCGACACGCCAAAGCGCAGCGTGCCGGCCAGCCGGTCGCTGGCTCGCTCGGCCAGGTCGCGAATGTCTTTCACTTCGACCAGAACCTGCCGCGCCCGCTCGGCAATTTCCCGGCCGATCGGCGAGAGTTCCGCACCATGTGTCCGGCGTTCGACGAGGGTCACACCCAGGCGCGCCTCCAGCGCCCGCAGCTGGTGACTCAATGTCGGTTGAGACGCAGCAGCCGCCTGTGCCGCCCGCCCGAAATGGCGGTTATCCGCGACGGCAACAAGATATTCAAACTGGCGCAATGTGGGCATGGAACAGGCCTCTCATAGTATAGACATTATCTATTGAATGATTTGATTTCATTCGATTGGAAATATCAACAGGTGCATGCAATATCAACCGTGCAAATGGAGAAACTGGCAGGAAAGGCATGGCAATGGACAATCATCTCAGCAGCCTCATCCGCAAGCATCAAAAGCTTGATGACCAGATCGCACGGATGCGCGGAAATGTGGAACGCGTCGGGTCGCTCAAAAAACTTCGCGCGCAACTCAAAAACCGCATCCGGCATTTGCACCGTAATCGCGGCGTACCGCCCCGGCGGAACGCCTGACAATATTTATCCTTCCTAACCCCACTCGGGGCGGCAGTCCTCCCTCAACTGGCTGCCGCCCTTTTTTTTGCCCGGATCCGCAATAGAGATTTACCTGCCGGATGGCGGCACAACTGTGCTAAGCGGCCCGCATGACACGGCACCTTTATCTCGCCGCCGGCTTCACCGCGCTGGCGCTGGGCAGTATCGGCATTTTTCTGCCGCTGCTCCCCACCGTGCCCTTTGTCATCCTCGCTGCCTTCTGTTTTGCCCGCAGCAGCCCGCGGCTCGAGGCCTGGCTGGTTGAGCATCCTTATTTCGGTCTGCACATCCGCAACTGGCGGCACAACCGGTCGATCACCAAAAAAGGCAAACGCGCCGCACTTGTGGCCTTTGCGGTGAGCATCGTCATTGCGATGGTGTTTGTGGATCTGCCGTGGAATCTCATTCCCGTTGCCGCAGCGCTGATCGGAGGCACGTGGATCTGGACCCGCAACGAGCCGGAGCAGCTGCCGTCGGATACCGGAGCCGTGACGCACGACCCTGCACCAAAAGAATAGTTTGCCGCTTCCCGGAATTTGCTATCCTGCAGGGAATTTCAGGAGAGCAGGATGTCGCGGGAAAAATTGATCGAAATGACGCGGTCGCTGGTGGCGCATGGCGAAGCCGATACCATGGAACTGGCCGACGAAGTGGTGGGCGTACCGGCCTCCGACTATACGGATGAAGAGCGGTTCGAACTGGAAAAGGAAAAGATTTTCAAGCGCATGCCGCTGATGGTCGCACCGTCCTGCGAGTTGCCCGAACCCGGTTGTTACAAGGCAATGGAGATTGCTGGGATCCCGGTTCTGGTGACCCGGCAAAAGGACGGCACGGCGCAGGCCTTTCTCAACAGCTGCACCCATCGCGGCAATCCGGTCGCTGAAGGCAGCGGCAAGGCGACCCGCTTTACCTGCGGTTACCATGGCTGGACATTCAAAAGTGATGGCGACTTGCTCGCCGTTGCTTCTCCCAAGGATTTCGGCACGGTCGACAAGGCGCAATTCTGCCTGACCAAATTCCCGACGCTGGAACGGGCGGGCCTGATCTGGGCGACTCTGGACCCCAGGAGCACGCTCGATATCGCCGCCTATTTGTGCGGTTATGACGAGATGCTCGAGCATTTCGGTTTCAAGACCTGGCATCTGTTCGAGCAGCGCACCTTGCCCGGCCCGAACTGGAAAACCGCCTATGACGGCTATCTCGATTTCTATCACCTGCCGGTGCTGCACAAGGACACGTTCGGAGCCGACTTTTTCAACCGGGCCAATTATTTCGCCTGGGGGCCGCACCAGCGGCTCGCTTCACCCTCCACTTCTGCCCAGAAAACCGGCAGTGACGAGATCGTTGATCTGACCAGGATGGCCGAAGAGGATTGGCCGATTGATGCGCTGACCCAGGGAGTCTGGACGATTTTCCCACATATCTCCATCGCCAGCTTTTACGGCGGCGGCGGACGCGGGGCGCTGATCTCCCAGCTGTTCCCCGGCAAGACGGTCGGCGAGAGTTTCACCACACAATTTTATGTGATGGAACATGAGCCGACTGACGAAGCTGTTCGGCAAGGCGCGCATGACCAGTTTGCGTTCCTCAAAACGGTGGTCGCGGATGAGGATTACACCACCGGCAAGCGGCAGCATGAAGCCTTGCAGGCCGGCATGATGGACAAAGTCTGGTTTGGCCGCAATGAAGGCGGCGGACAGGTTTTCCACCAATGGGTCGACCGGTTGATCCGGGCCGATGATGCGGAGCTGGATGCGATCTTCGCGCCGCAGCTCGAAGCGGCCGAATAAGCTCGCTGATCAGGCGTTGCGAAAATCCCGGCTGGGTGGCAGCGCCTCTTCCCATTTGGGGCGTTCATTGCGCAGCTTCTCGAGCATTTTTTCCCAATAGGCTTCGGTCTTGCCCTTGAACTGGATATTGAAATCCTCTTCGGTGCGGAACTCCAGAAGCTCCACGCCCTTCTCGCCGATCGTATAGGTATAGGGGGTTTCGGCGGGCAGGAAAAAGCCGTCACCAGGACCCATTTCCTCGGTCCCCATGCGGATATCTCCGGCGACAATATAATAGAGGCAATCGCTGTCATGGCTGTGCAGTGGCAGCGGATAGCCGGGCCGGAACCAGAATTGATGCAAGGAAAATCCGAAGCCGCTGAACAGGCATTTGCCTGAATAGCCCTCTGCGACGCCTGCAGCGCCCATTTTCTCGAGCCCGTCCAGGATGACCGGATCGTCATCGACATAGGACATGTGGCCCGCCTCGCCAAAGTCCTGCGCATCCCGGGATCTAAAGATGCGCAGGACTTTGAGCGGTTCCGGTTTGCTGTCTGGTGTCTTGGTCATCTGCATCTCCCTGTGGGCGGGAGAAGCATAGCAGTGTCACCAGACAGAACCAAACCGGATTATTGCCGGAACAATCCCGGACTACTCGATGTCATCCTCCAGTTCGGGAACCGGATAATGGGTGACATAGCGATCCAGGACCGCCGGATTGAGCATATTTTCGAAGGCGCAACCCAGGCCTTCGTTATTATGATGCACAACCGATGCTTCCAGCGCTCCCAGACCTGGAAGGGTCAACCAGCACCTTGTGCCGGAATGTATCTGCAGCAAGGCATCGCACGCGAAGCCGGCCAGCGAGATGTTGACCACATTGACCGAAAAACTGTTCGATCCGGTAAACCGCATGCGTGACGGGATAAGCACGTCATGCCGCGGGGCGCAGCGGTCCTCTTCGGCCGCATATATATAGGGGATCTGCGTGGGAGGTATCAGCCCCTTTCGTACAAGCAAGTTTGTCATAATTGTTCTCCGTAATGATAGGACCCGGTACCGGCACACGGAGCATCAGGGGGGAAAATGGCTAGGAGACCAGGATTCCAGTAGTCCCCGAA
Organism: Pseudomonadota bacterium; assembly: GCA_039815115.1. Lineage (GTDB taxonomy): Bacteria > Pseudomonadota > Alphaproteobacteria > Sphingomonadales > Sphingomonadaceae > Parasphingorhabdus. Next base: position 8,459 of record JBCBZY010000106.1, read on the forward strand.
ACAGCAGCGCCGGTAGAAAGTTTTTGCATCCCGGCGAGTAAACTCCGCGTTCCTTCGGGAGGTAAACAGCAATTTGCCGAATCTTAACCATGTTTGCGAAAAGCCGCCCCAATCCCCATATATTGGGGGATACCGGACGAAAGACGCAGAATGCCGCTTGCCCTGAACGTGTCTTGCCGCTAATGCGCGGCTTGGTCAGGGCGGTTACAGACAGTCCGGACCGTGCAGGAGTTTAGCTCAG
>JBCBZY010000149.1:0-6710 GCA_039815115.1 Pseudomonadota bacterium
CGATACCTCATCGGCACGATCGGGGAAGGCTTTCAAAAAAGCCTGAGCGGGCAGGAAGCCATCGCGCAGCATGAACAGCAATTTCGGTTTTTGTCCGGTGCTCTCTTCCAGTGCATCCGCTTCGTCCGCGACCCATTGGGAGAAACCCTGAAAGACAGGGCCGAGGACGTCATGGCCGAACTGGAACACCGTTTCGTCATTGTCCCGCAGCGAAATACAGGCGCGCTGTGGCTGCAACACCGGAGCGTCACGCCGAGAGTCTTTTTCCAGCAAGGTCGACGCATTGGCTTCCAGCCGCAAACGCTCTTCGGCCTCTTCATCAAACTGGCGGAAATGGACACCGCGAACGCCCAGTTTCTCGGGCGCCTCCTGGTCGGCCTTTTTGTTATCGCCGAGATGCAGGATCTTGTGCGGAGATATACCGAGGTCCGCCAGCACATGCTTGAACAGGCCTGCGGACTTGCTGGCTCCATATTCGCAAGAACAGAAAACCTGATCGATCATGTCCAGAATGTCTTGCCCGGCAGCATCGGAAATCAGTTGCCGCAGCAACGGCTCGGGCAAGTAGGTATCGGAAACGATGATCACCTTCATCCCGCGCTCTTTGGCAACGCGGATCAGATCGCAAACCGGCTTGAACGCAAAGCAATGGCGGGCCTCTGCCTGCATTTCCTTTGCGATACATTCGCCCACGACCGTCTCGTCCGCATCGCGGAACATATTGGTATAGATCTCCTCGATTGTGACTTCACCGCTGTCCGACTTGAGGATCAACGCCTTGCGTGCCCGGTTTTCCGCGCGGACGCGCATTTCCATATTGGCACCCGCTATGTCGAGATCATGAAAGATATCGACCGGCATGTTGACGTTTCGCCAGATCAGCGTGTCAAAGCAGTCCAGTGACAGGATTTCAGGCATGTCCTCCTGCTGCTCGATCAGGGTGGGTATTTCGCTCGCAACAACCGATTGTTTCATGCTCGTTCATTTCCTTCTCATCACTCTGGCGCGCGCCAGGAATCAGAAGGAAAGAAGCAAGCATCGTGCCAACCTCGGATAAAGATAGATGGCCCGCGATTCGACCGACTGCGGGATATTCAATAATCTGTCAGGCAAGACAGGATGCCCGCAAAAAACGATGAAATTCCGGGCTTTTTCACTTGAGCTTGCCCAATGTCCGCCTGATCGCTTCGTTCTGGATATACGCGGCTCAACATCCATTTTCAAAGGCGGCAGGGGATAAATATGGAGTATAGTTGATGAGAAAATTCCCCCTAATCACAGCAGCAATTGCGGCTTCGGGATTGATGGCAGTCCCGGCTTTGGCCCAGGACACGCCGCCAGAAAGCAGCACGGAAGCTGCGCCGGAATCGGCTCCCCCACCGCCCACAATTGATTCCGATGGCGATGGCACAATGGATGCCTGGGACCAGCGTGGCGACGGCAAGGCCGACAGCTGGGACACCGATGGTGACGGAGCACCGGATACATTTGATCAGGACGGAGACGGCGCGCCTGACCCGAAATAGGTCAGACAGCCTCCCTGTTTAAACCCAGCCCCCTGTGGTGTGCGGTCGATCCCTCGCGGGGTCGGCCGCCATCTTTTTGTTCAGCAATGATCAGAAGATCGGATCGTTGAGTCCATCGTCATCATCAGCGCCCGGCAGAGGTGTGACATCTTCATGGATGCCGCATTCGGTCTTTTCCCATCCCCGCCAACGGCCCGCGCGCGGATCTTCACCGGGCAGCACCTTTGAGGTGCAGGGCGCACAGCCCACAGAGAGATAGCCTTGTTCTTCCAGCGGGTGCCGGGGCAGATCATGTTCCTCGAAATAGGCTTCCAGATCATCCTTGACCCAGACACCGAGGGGATTGATTTTCAGCCGACCATCCTCGACTTCAAAGCGGGGAAGGTTCTGGCGGGTGGATGACTGGAAGGCTTTCCGACCCGAGATCCAGCTGTTCAAGCCTTTTTTCGCCCGGGCGAGGGGTTCGACCTTGCGAATTTCACAGCAGCCATCCGGATCGAAGGACCAGCGCAACTCATTGGCGTCCTTCTCTGCCAGCACTTCGGCATTCGGGCGTACGATATTGGTATTGGTGAAACCCAATGTCTCGATAAGGGTCTCCCGATATTCCAGTGTTTCCGGGAACATCCGTAAGGTATCGACAAAGGTCACGGGAATGGACCGGTCAGCTTCTGCCACCAGATGAAGCAATACGGCGCTTTCGGTTCCGAAAGACGACACCACGGCCACTTCACCGAGGCTGTCCTCCTGAAACAAAGTCTTCAGCATTTCAGGCGTGGACACGCCTTCAAACCGCGCGTTGAGCGCATCTGCATCAGCCTGGGTAAAGGCCGGGCGAGCGTCGATGACATCGATCTTGCGCAAGGGTTCACCCATGACGCTGTTTCCAGATGGGGGTGCGCTGGTCGGAGGTGCCTTGATAGACATTTTCATATCTCGCCAAAGCTTCTTCCATGACCTTCGGATCAATCGGAGCATCCGGCATGAACGAGTCAAAACCACAACGGCGCATATAGGCAAGCTGGTCGACCAGAACATCGCCGCTGGCGCGCAATTCGCCGGCATATCCGGCTTCACGCAGGATCTGGGCGGCCGAATAGCCGCGGCCGTCGCCGAATACCGGGAAATCGATTTCCACCAGTGAGATGCGGTCGAGCAAGGGCAGCAACAGGCGCGCGTCTTCGCCAGCCTCTATGCGAACGGCGGTCGCATTGGACTGGTCAAGAAAAGCATCCAGCGATACCGCTGGCTCTTCATGAATATCGTCGCGGAACCGGATTGCCTCAACCATAGATCGCCTCCTTGAACCGGGCCATGCCAACGCGGCGGTACGTATCGATGAAACGTTCATCGCCCTCGCGTTCTTCCAGATAGACATCTGTGACTGTCTCGATCGCGTCGATCACGCCGTCTTCGTCAAATCCCGGACCCGTGATTTTCGCCAGGCTGGTATCTTCCGCCGCGGATCCACCAAGCAGCAGCTGGTAATTCTCCGTACCTTTGCGGTCGACGCCGAGGATTCCGATATGCCCGGCATGATGATGTCCGCAGGCATTGATGCAGCCGGATATCTTGAGCTTCAGCTCGCCCAGTTCCCGCTGCCTGCCGAGATCCGCAAAACGTTCGCTGATCTTTTGCGCCAGCGGAATGGACCGGGCATTGGCGAGGCTGCAATAATCCAGACCGGGGCAGGCAATGCTGTCAGTGATCAGGTCGAGATTGGCCGGTGCCAGTCCGGCTTCATCCAGCTTCTGCCAGAGTGTGTAGAGATCGCTCTTCTTCACATGGGGCAGCACAATGTTCTGGCTATGCGTAACGCGCAGTTCGTCAAAACTATATTGCTCGGCGAGATCAGCCATCAGATCAATCTGTGCAGATGATGCATCGCCAGGGATGCCGCCTTTCGGCTTGAGGCTGATGGTCGCGATCGCATAGCCGGGCTGTTTGTGTTCGACGACATTCTGATCCACCCACAGATTGAAATCCGGATCGGACAGATCAAGCTCGTCGGAAGCGCCCGTATCAAAGGCCGGGTCGGCGAAATATTCGGTAATCCGCGCCAGCTCTTCCACCGGCGGGTTCAGGCCAAGGGTTTTCATATGGGCGAATTCTTCCTCGACCTGGCGGGTATATTCATCCGCACCCAGTTCATGGACGAGGATCTTGATCCGCGCCTTGTACTTGTTGTCGCGGCGGCCATAGCGGTTGTACACGCGCAGGCAGGCCTCGGCATAGCTGATCAGCTCGTCGGCAGGCACAAAGTCCCGGATTTCCGGAGCGATCATCGGCGTCCGGCCCATGCCGCCACCGACATAGAATTTCGCGCCCAGCTCGCCGTCCTTGTGGATGAGCTGGATGCCGATATCGTGCAGGCGCATCGCCGCGCGATCTTCGTCGCTGGCAATCACCGCAATCTTGAACTTGCGGGGCAGATAGGAAAATTCCGGGTGAAAGCTCGACCATTGGCGCAGGATTTCTGCCCAGGGACGCGGATCGGCAATTTCGTCTTTCGCTGCGCCGGCATATTGGTCCGAAGAAATGTTCCGGATGCAATTGCCGCTGGTCTGAATCGCATGCATCTCAACACTCGCCAGATCAGCCAGAAGATCGGGGGCTTCTTCCAGCTTTATCCAGTTATACTGGATATTCTGACGAGTGGTGAAATGCCCATAGTCCCGGTCATATTTGCGGGCGATATGGCCCAGCATCCGCATCTGCTTGCTGTTCAACGTGCCATAGGGGATGGCGACACGCAGCATGTAGGCGTGGAGCTGGAGGTACAAGCCGTTCATCAAACGCAGCGGCTTGAACTGGTCTTCGGTCAGGTCACCGGCGAGACGCCGTTTCACCTGATCGCGAAATTCTTCGACGCGGGTATCGACCATCTGCTGGTCATATTGGTCATATTGATACATTTTCAGATCACCCAGTTTCCGGCTTCGGGATCAGCCGGTTTCAATGTCAGGTCGGGACGGACGGTGGGACCCAGCGCGCGAACGCGATCCTTGATATGCGAAGGCCGCGGGCCGTCATCGGTTTGTTCGGCATCGATGATATAGGGCGCGTTCACGCGGCGTGTCGCCTCTTCCTCATGGAGGATGCGTTCGCCATGTTCACCGACGTCGACGGCATTTTCCACATGGCGGGACCAGTCGCTGCCGGTCCACCAGATCACGTCTCCGCTTTTCAAATCATTTCCGGTCAAGATCTTCATGCAATCACTCCCGCAAGCTGGGCATATTCCTGGAATGTATTTTCGGTGTCGCCATAGCGCGCGACTTCGCCCACCACGAGCAGCGCCGGACTTTTGACATTTTCCCGGCGCACAATGTCGCCGAGATCGGTAAGCAATGTCTTCAGCACTCGGAAATTTTCCCGTGTTCCATTCTCGAGGACTGCCACCGGCAGATCCGGAGCCGCGCCATCGGCAATCAGTTTTTCGACAATCGCTTCCGCATTTGCGACACCCATGTAAATGACCAGTGTCCGACCGATACCGGCGAGCCCTGACCAGTTCTGGTCCGACAAGCCCTTGCACTGACCAGCGACGAAGGACACGGCGCTGGAGGCGTCGCGGTGAGTGAGGGGCATGCGGGCCTGTGCCGCGCAGCCCAGAGCGGCGCTGATACCGGGGACAACCTGCACGTCCACGCCGGCCCGTGCGCAATCATCGGCTTCTTCGCCGCCGCGTCCAAAAATGAAAGGATCGCCGCCTTTCAGCCGGACAACCTTGTGGCCTTTTCGGGCTTCCGCGACGAGCAGCGCATTGATGTCGGGTTGGGCCACGCTGTGTCGCGACCGCTTTTTGGCAACCGAAATCCGGCGCGTTTCCGCAGGAGCCAGAGCTAGGATTTCCGAACTCACCAGACCATCATGCACAATCACGTCTGCTTCGGCGAGCAGCCGGGCAGCCTTGAGGGTCAGCAATTCGGGATCTCCGGGTCCGGCACCTACCAGATAGACTATACCCTTTGAGGCCTCGGTCGGGGTTGCGGAATGTGATGGCTTTTTCATGCTGCAGATATGACGTACGGCAGGAAACAGTACAAAGCAGAAGTTTTTGCAGCGCGCTAAGTTAAACTATTGCGGCTGCGGGCTATTCCGGTTTGGCGGGGGTGTGATCTTCGTCCTTCAGACCGATTCCGATCGATGCCCTGGTCTGATCCGCTTCCATGGAAACGACCGGAAATGCGCAATAATCAGCCGCATAAAAAGCGCTTGGCCGATGGTTTCCGGACAAGCCTATTCCTCCGAACGGCGCTTCGGATGAGGCACCAACCGTCATCTTGTTCCAGTTGACAATGCCCGCGCGGCTCATCGACCAGAACTGGCTATATTGCTGGGCAGAGCCGCCAATCAGCGCTGCCGAAAGCCCGTAACGGGTATTGTTTGCCTCTGCGATTGCCATATCAAAGTCAGGGACGCGAACAATCTGCAATATCGGTCCGAACAGTTCGATATCCGGACGCTCTTCCAGTTCCGTGACATCAATGATGCCGGGCGTCAGAAACGGCCGGTCCGGCACTGGCCTTGCCATATGCTTGATCGGGCGCCCGCCGGCACTCATCAGGGCAAGGAAGCTCTCGGTGAGGCCGTCCGCGACGTCATTGTCGATGACCGGCCCCATGAAGGGCGCCGGCTTGCTGAACGGCTCGTCGATGATCAGGCGGTCTGCAATGCGCTTTACCTCCTTGACTACACGATCGTATAGCTCGTCCTTGACGATCAGGCGGCTGGCGGCCGAGCATCTTTGTCCGGCGGTCAGAAAGGCGGATTGCACTACCAGCACTGCGGCACTGTGCACATCATCGGTATCCCAGACTACAATCGGATTGTTTCCGCCCATTTCCAGTGCGAGAATCTTGTCCGGCTGTTCCGCAAATTGCCGGTTCAGAGCAATGCCCGTTCGCGCGGAGCCAGTGAACAGCACACCGTTAATGTCCGGATTTGTAGTCAGTTTTTTGCCCACGGCCGGACCGCCCTGCAGGATATTTACGACGCCGTCAGGGAGTCCGGATTTGATAAACGCCTGGACCAGAAACTCGCCGGTGGCGGGGGTTTTTTCTGATGGTTTGAAGATCACGCAATTACCGGCAATGAGCGCCGGGACAATATGGCCATTGGGCAGGTGGGCCGGAAAATTATACGGACCCAGAACCGCTAGCACGCCATGCGGCTTGTGCC
>JBCBZY010000212.1:0-5121 GCA_039815115.1 Pseudomonadota bacterium
TGCCGAAGAGACAGCGATGACTATTACTGGATCACTGGACGGGTCGATGACGTGATCAATGTCTCTGGCCACCGCATGGGCACCGCCGAGGTGGAAAGCGCGCTGGTCTCCCACCCCAAGGTCGCCGAGGCCGCGGTGGTCGGCTATCCGCACGATATCAAGGGCCAGGGCATTTACTGCTATGTCACGCTCAATGCCGGTGAAGAGCCGTCAGAGGATCTGGTCAAGGAACTGCGCGCGCATGTCCGCACCGAAATCGGGCCGATTGCCACGCCCGACCATCTCCACCTCACCCCCGCCCTGCCAAAGACACGCTCCGGCAAGATCATGCGGCGGATATTGCGCAAAATCGCAGAAAATGACTATGGGGCGCTCGGCGATACCTCCACACTCGCCGATCCAAATGTGGTTGATAGTCTCATCGAAGGACGGCTAAACAGATAGCCCGTATATGCAAAACAAAGGGTCCCAATCATGAAAAAAGCCATGCTTCTGGCATCGACCATATTGCTCGCAGCCTGTTCTCCGGCCAATGGCGGTGTTGAAAGTGCCAGTGCTTCACCGGCTGCGACAGCCGCGCCGGAGGAGGATCCGGACGCCGCCCTCAACGCCTTTTTCGAAGAATATGACAAGCAGGAATTGGCCTTTTCGCCTTTTTCGAAATCGTTCCGCGGTATTCGGGACGCCGACTATGGCCGGTTTGACGACCCGTCCGACGCAGCTGCCGTCGCCAGTTACGAACGCGGGCAGGCTGCCCTTGCAGATATGGAACGGCGATTTGACGAGGACGCGCTGTCTCCCGCAGGTCAACTCAGCTACCGCCTGTTTCAGGCCCGGGCCGAACGCTCCCGCGCGGCTTTCCCCTTCCGCCGCAATGCCTATATTTTCGATCAAATGCGCGGGGCCCAGAGCCAGTTTCCGGCCTTCATGATCAACATTCACCGGGTCACGAACAAGGAAGAGGCGGAAGCCTATGTGAGTCGTCTGCTTGCGGTGGGTCCCCTTATGGACACATTGATTGCTCAGGCGGCGGAGCGAGCAAATGACGGGATCATGGTTCCGGACTGGGTTTTCCCGTATGTCATCAGCGATGCCAAAAACGTGATTAGCGGTGCTCCGTTTGAAGAGGGCGAGCCCTCCCCCCTGTTCGCTGACCTGCAAAAGAAGGTCGGCGCCCTCGACATTCCGGCTGCAGAAAAGGCGGCACTGATCGCGCGCGGCGAAGGGGCGTTGCTGGAGAGTTTCGCGCCCGCCTATCGCAAGCTGATCGCGGAGATGGAACGGCAACAGAAAATGGCCGGCGACGGGGACGGTGTCTGGCGGTTCAAGGACGGAGCCGCTTATTATGCGGAGCGGCTGAAAAACTACACAACCACGGATCTAACGGCTGACGAGATCCATCAGATCGGTCTCGAAAATGTCGAAAGAATTCACGGCGAGATGCGCAAGATCATGCAGCAGGTCGGATTTGAGGGGAGTTTGCAGGAGTTTTTTGTCCACCTGCGCACCGGGGATCAGTATTTCCATACCAGCCGCGAGGATTACCTGGCCGAAGCCAATGCCAAGCTGGCGGAGATGGAGAAGAAGCTGCCCGAGTTTTTCAACACGCTCCCCGAGGCGCCCTTTGTGATCAAGCCGGTGGAAGCGTTTCGCGAGAAATCTGCCGGGAAGGCTTTTTATCAGCGGCCGGCACCGGATGGCTCCCGCCCCGGCACCTATTATGTCAATCTCTATGACCTGAAGAGCATGTCGAAGACCGAACTGGAAGCGCTGGCCTATCATGAAGCGCTGCCGGGACATCATCTGCAGCTGGCGATACAGACCGAGCTGGGCGAACTGCCCGCTTTCCGGAAGTTTGGCGGAATCACGGCCTATTCCGAGGGCTGGGGTCTCTATACCGAGGAACTGGGGAAGGACATGGGTTTCTACACCGATCCCTATTCGGACTTTGGTCGACTCGGCATGGAATTGTGGCGCGCCTGCCGCCTGGTCGTGGACACCGGACTGCATGATAAAAGATGGAGCCGGGAAAAGGCGATCGCCTATCTGACCGAGAACACCCCGAATCCCGACGGGGATATCCGCAAGGCCATTGAACGCTACATCGTGTTTCCGGGTCAGGCGACGGCCTATATGATCGGCAAGCTGAAGATTCTGGAATTGCGCGATCGGGCCCGGACGCAGCTCGGCGGCAAGTTCACAATGGGCGGTTTCCACGACGTGATTCTCAAAAGTGGACCAGTACCACTGAACATCATGGAAGAACGGATCGACAGCTGGATCGCAGCAACCCGCTGACTGAAGAGATAGGCCCAAAATGGGTCTATCTCACGGGCAAAGCAGGAAAAACGTCGTTTTTGTCCAATGAGAAATTGACCAAACTGGTGCATGGCCTGAGCTGCGACCCAAAGGGCTTTGGTCCTGGATTTTCCGGGACAAAGAGTTCTTTTCCTTATTGGCCTGACCGGTTTTCTGGTCAGGCCAGTTTTTTTTCCTATACTTTTCAGTTATAAGCCCGCCACCACAGAACATCTGATATGCTGTATGTCAGGTAAAAAGGGGTTCGCATTGGTCAGTCTGAAATATTTTGTACCGGCGGAAGATGTCCGCGATCTGGTTTCGGTCTACTATCTGTTTGATGTCGACCAGCCGCAATTTGCCGACAATGAGCGGGCGGCCATCGCACAGCTGCGCTTTCTGCTGGAAGGCACGGCGGATCTGAGCTTTGCCAACGGGGAAACCTCCTACGGTGCGAAGGACAGCATGCTGGTCGGTCCTTCAACCGGTGCCATGCATTTTGATGTCAAAGGCCCGTTCCGCATGTTCGGTGTCGGCTTGTTGCCAACGGGCTGGGCGGCGCTGACCAAAAAATCTGCGGCGGACTTTACCGACAAGGCGGTGCCCGCAAACAAGATATTCACTGACGAGATCGACAAGAGCCTCGAACTGCTGCGCAATTGCAAGAGCGCCGAGGAAATGACCGCCTGGGCCGACCGGATATTCCGGGACCTGCGCCACCGGGTGAAGCCCGAGGTCGAGGCCTTTACGCAAATGGTCGATGATTGGCTGTCTTCGGAGCCATCCCCGCCGGTCAGCGCACTGATGGCGCGGTCCGAGCAAAGCTCGCGTCAGGTGCTCAGGATGGTCAACAAGCTTTATGGCATGCCGCCCAAATATCTCGCCCGTAAATACCGGGCCTTGCGCGCGGCCCGGGCCTATGCCGAGCATAATGAGGAAGAGCTGCTGGAGCTGGTCGATGCCTTTTATGACCAGTCGCACATGATTCGCGAAGTGAAGTTCTTCGCTGGAACCACGCCGACCAAATTGCGGGTCGCCGAAGGCGAAACCGCCCGGCTGATCGATCAGCGGAGTGACCTCAAGGGCAAGATTGCACCGCTGACCTCTGATACATAGGCGATTCGCCGCTGCGGTCTTGACGGACTGGACGCTTGTTTTCCCTTTCAGACCGGGGTTTTCCCTCGCACGACTATTGCAATGACGGATAAATGAGACTAAATAGGTCTTATTTAGAGCATCACACTCGAATCGAGAGAAACATGCGGCTTTCCAGCCTTGCCGATTATGCAGTTGTCCTGATGTCCGCCGCTGCGCGGCATTGCGGTGCTGCGCTGTTGGCAGAAGGAAAGCTCAATGCGACGAAGCTGTCCGATGAAACCGGCGTCCCCCTGCCTACCGCGAAGAAACTGGTCAGCCGGCTCACGGCCGCAGGCCTGATTGAATCCACACGCGGAGTCGGCGGCGGCATTCGGCTCGCCCGACCTCCGTCTTCGATCAGCCTCGCGGATATTGTCGAGGCCGTCGAAGGGCCGCTGGCAATTACCAGTTGCGTGATTGACGGCAATCATGACTGCAAGCTGGAAGACGGCTGCACGGTCAAACCCCATTGGGGGATCGTCAACCGGACGATTCGCGAAGCGCTGGACAATGTAAGTTTGGCGAGCCTTTCCAAACTACCCGGTTCGGCCCAACACAGGATAATGGAACACTCATGAGCGAAGATCTCAATCTCCAGGAGCGCGATGAAGAGCGCTCCGAAATGAATGCCGAAGCCCAAGCTGCGGTGGACAGTGCGAGCAATTACGAGTTCGGATGGTCGTCCGATATTGAGCAGGACTTCGCGCCCAAGGGGCTGAACGAAGGCACGGTGCGGTTTATTTCGGACAAGAAGGGCGAGCCGGAATGGATGCTGGAATGGCGGCTCAAGGCCTTCCGGATGTGGCAGCAGATGGAATCGCCGGACTGGGCGAAGCTCGACATCCCGATGATCGATTATCAGGATGCCTATTATTACGCCGAGCCGCGGAAGAAGCCTGAACTGGAGTCTCTCGACGAACTCGATCCGGTAATCCGCGAAACCTATGAAAAGCTGGGTATTCCGATTGCCGAGCAGGAAGTGCTCGCCGGGGTCAAGGGCGCGCGCAAGGTCGCTGTGGATGCGGTGTTCGACAGCGTCAGCGTCGCCACCACCTTCCGCGAGGAACTGGAAAGCGCCGGCGTGATCTTCATGTCGATCTCGGAAGCGATCAAGGAACATCCGGAGCTGGTGAAGAAATATCTCGGCAAGGTTGTGCCGATGCGCGACAATTATTTCGCGACGCTCAACTGCGCGGTCTTTTCCGACGGCACCTTTGTCTACATTCCCAAAGGCGTGCGTTGCCCGATGGAGCTCAGCACCTATTTCCGGATCAACGCCGAAAATACTGGGCAGTTTGAACGCACGCTGATCGTTGCCGATGAAGGCAGCTATGTGTCCTACCTCGAAGGTTGCACCGCGCCGCAGCGAGACGAGAACCAGCTCCATGCCGCGGTTGTCGAACTGGTTGCGATGGATGATGCGGAGATCAAATATTCGACCGTCCAGAACTGGTATCCCGGTGACGAGGAAGGCAAGGGCGGCATCTATAATTTCGTGACCAAGCGCGGGCTTTGTCAGGGGAAGAACAGCAAGATCAGCTGGACCCAGGTCGAGACCGGGTCTGCGATCACCTGGAAATATCCAAGCTGTGTGCTCAATGGCGAGAACAGCGTCGGGGAATTTTATTCGGTGGCGCTGACCAATAATTATCAGCAGGCCGATACCGGCACCAAGATGATCCATAA
>JBCBZY010000365.1:0-2602 GCA_039815115.1 Pseudomonadota bacterium
AAGGGGCGTAAGGGGCCGCAGTTGTCGGACCTATGATTTATCTCCTTGGCGCTTCTTCCAGACTGACTGACTAGCGATAACCGTCGGGTCCTCGTAGTCCTCGGAAGAAAACGTCAGCAACTTGATTTCGGTTAGAGATGTCTTCGGAACGACTTGTGCAATGTTTTTTAGGTTTGCCTCATCGTCTGGCGGAGGAAGCAAGGAAAAAACTTCACAACCAACATCGGATACTCCCCAGGCGTCTAGGTGAAATAAGATGCCTGGACTGCCTTCTATAAACAATGCAAATTTTCCAGACCTGATAACTCCAAGACCTTTTTTTGTCAGCTCCACCGGTCTTTGTATTGACCCGCTTACACCCATAATCAAACCATCCGCTTGCAGAGCCAGTGCATCATTGAATAGCTGACCTTTGAGAAAATTGTGGTCGGTGTAGATCGTTCCGTTCACCACCTTCTTAGAGAGCCGTTCACAGCGCTCCGCTTGCTTCTTATCAACTTCAGCAACGAATCTTAACGATGCGGCAGAAAAGCTACCCGGTTTCCCAACTTCTCCTGCCAATACTCTCGCCCATAAGGCCCTTAGCTCATTCGAGGACGCCTTCTGCGCGTGTGATCTGAATCTATTTAGCCAGTCTTCATCCAGTTGTTTCGGATCGCTATCTTCAACATCCGAACTACTACTGCCCGAGCCAAGCTTCGGGGAGTTTTTAATAAGGTCGGCAGATTCCCGGACGACGGCTTCCAAGTTAATTTGCTTGTCGATATTGTGTGATTGGGCCGCTAGCAGCAATCTAACGGCATCTTTGGCGCTGTGATCTGCCAGCATGCTCTTGAATGTATCGAGCTGCAATTCTCTCGCTTCCTGCCTAAGCTGTTCTTCGTGCTCGATGCGGTCTGATTTGGATTTAAACCAAGTTGCGGGGATATCGAACGCATTGCCGATCAATCTATCAATTGCACCAATTAGTCTGCTCTTCGCGTTGAGAGACAGTTTTCCGGATTGAGCATCGCTGTCCAGCGCCGCGTTCAACCCCAATTCTACGATGTCTTTATCGTCCGCCACTCACGCCCCCTTAACAAATCGGCCCATAGCTTATCATGCCAATCAGTATTGGGTAATAGCTTCAAGCAAAAGGAAATAAGCTCATATCTACAACATGTCCCACAAACATGTCCCACATCATTGCGCGCCGCTATATTAAAGTATTGTAATTAAAAGTATTCTTGGAAATGGTTGGGGTGGCAGGATTCGAACCTGCGCATGGCGGCATCAAAAGCCGCTGCCTTACCACTTGGCGACACCCCAGCACATGGCGCTGCATTTGTCAGCGAGAGCGCCTGTTATCCGGTTTGGCGGCACGGGGCAAGGCCCGTTTTCACGGCCCAATCAGAACAGCCTTTTGACCCAGCCATGCGTGTCTTCGACAACCCCGCGCTGGATATCGGCGAGGCGCGCGCGGAGTTTTCCCGTGAGCTGACCCGGGCCACCGCTGCCGATGGTGAAGTCGCCCTTTTCGGATTTGACCGTGCCGATCGGTGTGACCACCGCAGCGGTGCCGCAGGCGAAGGATTCGATCAGCTTGCCGCTCTTCGCATCCGCTTCCCACTGGTCGATGGCATAGGGGCGTTCCTCGACCGTCAGTCCCTCTTCCCTGGCGAGCATCATGATCGATTCCCGGGTGATGCCTGGCAGGATGGTTCCACTGAGCGGCGGGGTGATCAGCCGGCCGTCGTCCATGACGAAAAAGACATTCATCCCGCCCAGTTCCTCGACCCAGCGGTGTTCAGCTGCGTCCAGGAACACCACCTGGTCGCAATCCCGTTCGATCGCTTCGGCCTGAGCGACCAGACTGGCCGCATAGTTGCCGCCGCATTTCGCCGCGCCGGTGCCGCCTGTCGCTGCCCGGCTGTAATCGGAGGAGACCCAGATACTGACTGCCGAGGCCCCGCTTTTGAAATAGGCGCCGGCGGGCGAGGCAATGACCATATAGAGATATTCTTTCGCCGGACGCACGCCGAGGAAGACTTCGCTCGCGAACATGAAGGGTCGGAGGTAAAGCGATCCGCCTTCGACCGGCGGGAACCAGTCGCGCTCGACATCAACGAGCAGCTCGATCGATTGCATGAATGTGGATACCGGGAGTTCCGGCATCGCCATCCGGCGAGCCGACGCCTGAAAACGGCGGGCATTTTCCTCGGGCCGGAAAAGCGCCGTGGTCCCGTCGGCCAGCCGATAGGCTTTCATTCCTTCGAAAATTTCCTGGGCATAATGCAGCACCGACGACGCCGGATCCATCGCAATCGGCTCGCGTTTTTGCAGGCAGGCATCGTGCCAGCCCTGCCCTTCGGTATATTTGATCATCACCATGTGATCGGTGAACAGGGTCCCGAAACCGGGATCTTCCAGCTTTGCCTGGCGGTCTTCCACCGACGTCGGGCTGTCGCTTTTTGCGATGAGAAATTCCAGATTTTCATCCCGCGCCATGGTCAGCTCCGTCCAGTCGGCCTCGCTGTACATTGTTGCACAGCATCGATGGTTTGTCTTGCATTCACCCGGGCAGCCTGTCAAGATACGTCAACATGGCTGACATATCTCGCCC
>JBCBZY010000027.1:0-14934 GCA_039815115.1 Pseudomonadota bacterium
CGGACTGGTGGGGCTTCAAGATGGAAGCCTATGACGCGATCCCCGAAAACGCTGCCCTGCTGCATCAGGCCGGGGCCTGTACCATCATTCATTCGGATGACGAGAACCAGATCCAGCGACTCAATCAGGAAGCTGCCAAGGCAATGGCCGATGGCCGGGCGATGGGCATTGCGATCAGCGATGCCGAAGCGATCAGCTGGATCACCTATAATCCGGCGAAAGCGATGGGCATTGCGGACCAGACTGGCAGTCTGAAACCGGGCAAGATGGCGGATGTGGTGCTGTGGAACGGCGATCCGCTCAGCGTCTATTCGCGGCCTGAAAAAGTGTGGATTGATGGCGCCATGATGTTCGACAGCGCGGATCCGGCACGAAGGCCTGTCAGCGATTTTGAACTCGGCCAGCCTGGTGAAGGAGACGTGAAATGAAGCGCTTCGCTATACTTCTTGCCTCTTCGATTTCTCTGATCGCTGGCTCTGCATCTGCTGAAACCATAGCGATAACCGGCGGTACGGTTGTCACCGGCGACGGCAGCGCTCCGATGCAGGGGGCCACGGTAATACTCCGCAATGACAAGGTCGTGGCGGCCGGTCGCAATATCACGATTCCTGCCAATGCCCGGCGGATTGATGCGACGGGGAAATGGGTGACCCCCGGGATTTTTGCCGGCTTCAGCCGCGTTGGTCTGATCGAGGTAGGTGCGGTCACTCAGACCAATGACGCCAATGCCAGCGGTTCGGTCTTTTCCGCCGCTCTTGACGTGCAATATGCCGTCAATCCCTTCGCCTCGCCGATATCGGTCAGCCGCGCCGCAGGTGTCACTCGCGCGGTGGTTTCACCCAGCACATCCTCTAATATTTTCGGCGGTTTCGGAGCCGTGATTGACCTCGGTCAGGACAGCCGCCCGATCACAAAGGCCAAGGCATTTCAGTTTGTCGAACTCGGGGAGACCGGGCATCGCCGGGCCGGAGGCAGCAGGACGGCCGCGCATATCCTGTTCCGGGCCATGCTTAATGAAGCGCGCAACTATGCCAGCAATCCCGCGCGTTTTGACGGCGACCTGATGAAGGCATCGGACGCCAAGGCGTTGTTGCCGGTGCTGAATGGCTCGACCCGCCTGCTCGTGCATGTCCAGAGCGCCAACGACATTCTGAAGGTCCTCGATCTGCGCAAGGATTTTCCGGCACTGAAACTTGTTTTGGTTGGTGCAAGTGAAGGTTGGCGCGTGGCGGATGAAATCGCGGCTGCGAGGGTGCCGGTTCTCGCTTCCGCACTCAATGATCTGCCGGAGCAGTTTGAGCAGCTGGGTGCAACTCAGTCCAATATCGGCCGCATGAAACAGGCAGGGGTTCAGGTGGCGATCGGCATGATCAACGATCGCGATGCCCATCAGCTCCGCTATTCCACGCAATATGCCGGAAATCTGGTGGCGCTCAACAGAGTGCCCCGGGCGAGCGGGCTGAGCTGGGACGAGGCCTTTGCCGCGATCAGTTCGGGGCCGGCAGAAATCATGGGCATGGGCAGCAAGCTCGGCTCGCTGAAGGCTGGACGGCAAGCGGATGTGGTGATCTGGACCGGCGATCCGCTGGAGCTGACGACCCAGGTCGAGAAAGTGTTTATCGACGGCGTCGAGCAATCCCTGTCCAACCGCCAGGAAAGGCTGCGCGAACGTTATCGCAATCCGACGCCCGGTGCGCTGCCGAAAGCTTACGATCGCTAGAGTTAGAGCCTGACCATCGACATCATGGCCTCGCCATAGCGCGGGCCGGATGTGCCGCCAATCGGAGCGGCCTTTTCCAGTTCGTCGAGATCGGCATCGGTCAACGTCACATCGACCGCTGCCATGCTGTCCTCCAGCGTAGCACGCCGCTTGGATCCGGGAATGGGCACGACAAAATCGCCTTGCGCCAACAACCAGGCCAGTGCCACTTGTGCAGCGGAACAGCCATGGCGTCCGGCAACCCCCTTGACGACATCCACCAGCTTCAGGTTCTGGTCGAAATTCTCCTCTGAATAGCGCGGATCGCGGAGGCGATAGTCATCGGCATCGAGATCATCGCGGCTCCTGATCTGACCGGTCAGAAATCCCCGTCCGAGCGGGCTGTAAGGGACAAAGCCGATATTGAGGTCCTGACACAGCGGAAGGATCTCTTCCTCGATGCTGCGCTCCCACAGGGAATATTCGGACTGCAAAGCGGCAATGGGATGGGTTTTCTGGGCCCGTTTGATCGTATCTGCGCCAGCCTCGGACAGTCCCAGATAGCGGACCTTTCCGGCCTGGACCAGTTCCGCCATGGCACCAACGGTTTCCTCTATCGGGACGTCGGGATCGACGCGATGCTGGTAGAAAAGATCAATCGTATCAATGCCCAGTCGCATCAGTGACGCATCACATGCGCGATGCACGTTGGCAGGAGACGAGTCGGTACCGATATTGGGCAGATCGGTGAGATCAAAACCGAACTTGGTGGCGATAATCAGACGGTCGCGCCGTCCCTTGATGGCCTGTCCGAGCAATTCCTCATTCTTGTAAGGCCCATAGACTTCGGCCGTATCAAAAAAGGTCACGCCCAACTCGATCGCGCGATCCAGCGTGGCCAGACTCTCTGCCATGTCGGCCTTGCCGTACATGCCTGCACCGATACCGAACATCGGCATGCAGCCGAGCCCGAGCGCCGAGACTTTGAGCTCTGCCCCCAGTTTGCGGTATTTCATTCGATATCTCCTTCGGCTCGGGCGACGGTGGCGGCAACACTCATGTCCATGCTGACATTGGCGACCGTCCGCATGATATCAGGGAATGTCTCAATCGCCAAAAGCAGCACCAGCGGTTCGATGGGGAGGCCCATGGCGATGGTGATCGGCGCGATGGAGGTGATGAAGCTGATCGATCCGGGCAGGCTGACCGCGCCCATGGTGGTAATCGCCGCGACCACAATACCAATGGCCAGCGCGCTCATCGACAGCTCGATCCCCATCAGATGCGCGACATAGATCGCAACCGCGAGGTTCATGCAGGGGCCGGTGGCTCGAAACAGCGCGACCGAGATTGGCAAAACCACATCTGCGGAACGCTCGCCGACACCCATGGCCTTCACGCCGCTCACCATTGCGGGCAGCGACGCCAGCGAGCTTTGGGTAGAGATGGCAACGGCCTGGGCCGGGGCTGAAGCCCGGAAAAAGGCCACGGGTCCGCGCTTGGCACCGATCATTGTCAATATATAGCTGAACAGCCAGATCACGGCGCCGACGCTGCTGACGATCAGCACATAATGGAGCAGGGCACCGAAGGCGGCAACGCCCGCTTTTGCGCCAACGCCGACCGCCAGTGCGAAGACACCCAGCGGCGCCAGTGCTAGTACCCATTTGATAATGATCAGCAAGGTGTCGGCGAGGGCATTGAAGAACTTGTCGAGCATGATCCGCTGCTCGTCAGGCAATCTGGTAATAGCGAAAGCAAAGGCGAGAGCGAAAATCATCAGCGGGAGCACCGCATCTTCAGCGGCGGCGGAAATAACATTTGTCGGGATCAGGGCTCGCAAAAATTCCGAGAATGGTGGCACTTCCCCTGGTGACGCCGCATCCCCCAGAGCGGAGCGCAGCGCGGCTGCGGCATCCAGATCAAGCGGGAACAGCTGGAGCAACATGGGCGTGACAAATGCGGCCATGGCGGAAGAGCACCACAAGATGAAGATCATGAAGGCAATGGCTCTCGCCGTCATCCGCCCGGCGCGGGCCATGGAGGCCGCCTTGGCAATCCCCACCACGAGCAAGGTGAACACGAGGGGAATAACCGTCATGCGCAGCGCATTGAGCCACATATTGCCGATGACATCGGCGCCGCTGACCAGCCAGTCAGACTGCGGTCCGAAAAGCAGTCCGGTGAAGATACCGATAACCAGTGCCAGGAGAATGACGACTGCCTTGATCATTTCCGGGCCCCTGTAACTTCCTCAAACCCCTGTGATACATCCCGTCTCCGATGTGGCAAGCCATGATTGGTTGTAAAATGTTGCGCCACCCTTTTTCGCGCTTGGTGTCGATGCATGGATTCGGCTACAGACCTTTCAGACATCAGGAAACCGGATCGGGAATTGGATACATATGGCGAAAGAGTTTTTTGGCACTGATGGTATTCGCGGACTGACCAACCAGCACCCGATGACGGCGGAAGTGGCGATGAAGGTAGGTCAGGCGGCTGGCCGACATTTCCTGCGCGGAGACTATCGTCACCGCGTCGTGATCGGAAAAGATACCCGGCTGTCCGGATACATGATGGAAAATGCGCTGGTCGCGGGCTTCACGAGCGTAGGCATGGACGTGGTGCAGGTGGGCCCGATGCCGACACCTGCCGTGGCCTTGCTCACCCGCTCCATGCGCGCTGACCTTGGCGTCATGATTTCTGCCAGCCACAATCTCTATCAGGACAACGGGATCAAGCTTTTCGGTCCGGACGGTTTCAAACTGTCGGATGAGGCTGAACTGAAAATTGAGTCCTATCTCCATGAACCCGCCCAACTGGCCAAGGCGGAAGATATCGGAAGGGCCAGGCGCTTCGAGGATGCCCGTGGGCGTTACATTCATGCGTTGAAGATGGCCTTGCCGGATCATATTCGGCTGGACGGCCTGAAGGTGGTGGTCGATTGTGCCAATGGCGCTGCCTATCAGGTCGCGCCTTCAGCATTCTGGGAACTGGGTGCCGAAGTGATTACCCTTGGCGTGGAACCGAACGGCAAGAATATCAACGACCAATGTGGTTCCACGGACGTTGCTGCGTTGCAGGCGTCAGTCGTGGAAAACCAGGCCCATATCGGGATTGCGCTGGATGGAGATGCTGACCGTCTGATTGTGGTGGATGACAAGGGCAGAATTGTCGACGGTGACCAGATCATGGCCCTGATCGGTACCAGCTGGAGCCGCAACGGATTGCTGACAGGGGACGGGATTGTGGCAACCGTGATGTCTAATCTCGGTCTGGAGAGATATCTCGCATCCCAGCATCTGGAACTGGTGCGCTCGAAAGTGGGCGACCGCTATGTTCTGGAGGAAATGAAAAAGGGCGGCTTCAACGTGGGCGGGGAACAGTCCGGTCACATGATCCTCCTCGATCATGGAACTACGGGAGATGGAACGGTTGCGGCGCTCCAGGTCATGGGAGAACTGGTCGAGACCGGAAAACCTGCCAGCGAATTGCTGCATCTGTTTGATCGCGTTCCGCAACTGCTCAAAAATGTCCGCTATTCTGGCGGGAAACCGCTGGAAGATGCAAAGGTACAGTCCGTAATTGCCGAAGCGGAAAAGGAACTGGAAGGTACCGGCCGACTGGTCATCCGTGCTTCGGGTACCGAACCGTTGATCCGGGTGATGGCCGAAGGTGACAATGCGGATCAGGTGCGCCAGATTGTCGACCGGATCTGCGCCTGCGTGGAAGAAGTCGCGAACTGATGCTGGAAAAATGTCCAGCACCAACCGGGCGCAAAAACTGCCAGTGACTGACCGCAAACCACCCCGTATTCTCTCTATTGCCGGATCCGACAGTGGCGGCGGCGCGGGAATTCAAGCTGATATTCGCACGATCACGCATCTTGGTGGCCATGCGATGACAGCTATCACTGCGATAACGGCCCAGAACAGCTCTGGTGTCACAGCGGTTGAGACGATGACGGCCGACATGGTCCTCGCCCAGATTACAGCAGTCGTCGAGGATATTGGTGTTGATGCCATCAAAATCGGCATGCTGGGCGGCCCGGATATCATTGGCATAGTGTCTGCATATCTTGAGGATATGAGGCCGGTGCCGACGGTGCTGGACCCCGTCATGGTGGCCACCAGCGGTGCCAATCTGGCTGATGACGCAACGATCGATGCATTCCAGACTATCATACCGATAGTATCTCTGGTCACGCCCAATCGTCACGAAATGGAACGTCTTGGTGGAGAATCCGCCATCTCGAAATATGACGTGCCGTTCCTGGTTAAGGGCGGTCATGATGATGGCGATCTGCTCACTGACAGACTGATTGATAGAAATGGTCTGATTGCCAGCTGGGAGGACGCGCGGATCGACACGCGCCATGACCATGGCACCGGCTGCACGTTGTCAGCTGCCGTAGCAACCCATTTGGGTCATGGCCGTTCGATGGAAGAAGCGATTGCACTGGCGCGAAACCATGTCCGGAAAAGTCTGGCAAGCGCCCCGGGCTTCGGGGCTGGTCACGGTCCCATGGGTATGCCGGAAAAATGATCGCCGGCGTAGATGAAGCGGGCAGGGGGCCTTTGGCGGGACCTGTGGTGGCTGCGGCGGTTATATTGCCGGATGATCATGACATTGCGGGGCTGGATGACAGCAAGAAGCTGACTGCAAAAAGGCGTGCCACTCTGGAATCAGAAATTCTTGGAAAAACGCAATATTCCATTGCCTTGTGCAGCGAGGCTGAGATTGATGAGATGAACATCCTGCAGGCCACGATGCAGGCCATGTCGCGGGCAGTTGCCGGACTGGAGATGCCGCCAAGCAAAGTTCTGGTAGATGGTAACCGGCTGCCTGAATGGGATCATGATGCCATAGCGGTGGTCGGCGGCGATGCCCTCCATCCCTGTATTTCTGCAGCTTCCATCCTGGCCAAGGAATATCGCGACCGGATCATGATCGAAGCTGCGCAGCGATACCCGCAATATGGCTGGGAGCGTAACAAGGGCTATGGAACGGCAGAGCATCTCGCGGCCTTGCGCGAGCATGGCCCTACGCCGCTCCACCGCAAAAGTTTTGCACCCGTAGCCCAGCTCAGCCTCATTTGATCGCAAATTTGGATAAAGCGCGGCAATCGAGTCTTTTGCGCCACACCACTAGGGATTGAGTCCGATTTAGCCGCGATGACTCCATATCTGGTGACGGACTCGTTTCGTTCTCCTGTGCAAGCTTCCGTTAACCATAAAGATACGCCTTTAACCTAAGTTAACGGCCTTGACCGTTGGCACGGTTGGACTCACCGTCGACGCCTCTCGAAACGAAAAGGGCAGATTTTATGGGCATTGCAGAGCGTATCAAGGCGCCCGGAAAAACAGCGAAGCAGGCTGGCAAGAAACCGGTGAAGCCGTCGGTAAAGCCTGGAAAACTGCCGTTGAATCAGATTTTGAAGATGGACTGCGTCGAAGCCATGGCGTCGCTGCCCGATGAATCGGTAGACATGATCTTTGCCGATCCGCCCTATAATCTGCAGCTCGGCGGGGACCTGTATCGCCCGGAGGGCAGTCAGGTCGACGCGGTTGACGATGCCTGGGATCAGTTTGACAGTTTTGCTGTTTATGATGCCTTTACAAGAGCCTGGCTGAAAGAAGCCCGGCGAATTCTGAAGCCTAATGGCTCGCTGTGGGTAATTGGCAGCTATCACAATATCTTCCGGGTGGGTGCCTCGCTTCAAGACCTGGGCTATTGGATCCTCAACGACATTATCTGGCGGAAAGCCAATCCGATGCCCAATTTCAAGGGTACGCGATTTACCAATGCGCATGAGACGCTGATCTGGGCCTCCAAGTCGGAAAAGGCCAAATATACGTTCAACTATCGTGCGATGAAGAATCTGAATGACGAGCTGCAGATGCGCAGCGACTGGGTCATGCCGATCTGCGGCGGCCAGGAACGGCTGAAACGCAACGGTGTGAAAGCGCACCCGACACAGAAACCGGAAGCACTGCTCTACCGGGTGATGCTGGCGACGACCAATCCGGGCGACGTGGTCCTCGATCCGTTTTTCGGGACCGGCACGACCGGCGCGGTGGCCAAGCGCCTTGGCCGGGACTGGATCGGGTGCGAGCGGGAAGATGCATATTGCGAAGTAGCCGAAGAGCGCATTGCGGCGGCTCTCCCGCTCGACGAGAGCTCGCTGAAAACCATGCAGTCTCCCAAATCCAAGCCGCGCGTGGCCTTCGGGACGCTGGTGGAAACCGGATATCTCAAGCCCGGCGACGAATTGTGCAGCAAGAACCGCAAGTTCCGGGCGAAAGTGCGGGCCGATGGTTCGCTGGTGTGGAAAGGGCAGGAGGGCTCGATCCACAAGATCGGTGCCACGGTGCAGGATGCGCCCAGCTGCAACGGCTGGACCTATTGGTATTACAAGGACGGCAAGGATCTGAAGCCGATTGACAATCTCCGGCAGACCTATTTGCTGGCAACGGAACCCTGACCTCATGACGGAAATGGACGGACTGGACGCTTGTGGACCGGATGCCCGGATCTATCTCAAACCAATGGGATTTCTGGACAGTCCGCAATATCATGATGGCAAAAATCACAAATTAAATAATAGCTTGATCTGGTTTTCTCAGATCGAATATTCAATATTTGAAGAGGATAAACCGGTTGTTCGCGGGCTGGTGCCAGTGGAGAACTGGTCTGGTGCGATGGATCAGATGCCGGGCCATCTGCAGGAACGCGCAACCGCGCTTTTTGCCAACCTGTCCCGGAACCATGAATCGCTGACCTGCGGAGATCGCGTGCTGCGTTTCGACCAACCGCATGTCATGGGCATTTTGAACATGACACCGGACAGCTTTTCCGACGGCGGAAAGCATGAGGGGGACCCGCAAAAGGCCGCCGATGCCGGTTTTGACATGGCAACCAGTGGGGCATCGATTATCGATATTGGTGGAGAGTCGACCCGCCCTGGCGCCGAAACTGTCTGGGAAGGCGATGAAATCACCCGTGTTGTCCCGGTCATCGAACGGCTTGCCCATTGCGGTGCGGCGCTGTCGATCGACACGCGCAAAGCCGCCGTCATGGAGGCAGCCATTCAGGCCGGCGCGCATCTTGTCAATGATGTATCGGCCCTTTTGCATGACAAAAAATCGCTGGAAGTCGTCGGAGTGTCGGGACGCCCGGTGGTCCTGATGCATGCGCCCTCCAGCGGCAAGAACCCGCACAAAGGCGGTGATTACGGCAATGTCGTGACCGACACTTTCGACTGGCTGGAACAGCGCATATCGGATGTCGTCGAAGCCGGATTTGAGCGCGAGAAGATCATTGTTGATCCCGGACTGGGCTTCGGCAAATCGCTTGCCGACAATCTGGCTCTGATGAACAACATCGCGCTGTTTCACGGTCTGGGCCAGCCGCTGCTGATCGGTGCCAGCCGCAAACGGATGATCGGAGCCTTGTCGAAGGAAGCTCCGGTGGACCAGCGACTGGGAGGATCGATTGCCTTTGCCCATCACGCGGTCCAGCAAGGAGCCCAGATTGTCCGCGTTCATGATGTGCCGGAAACCGTGCAGGCAGTGCAGGTCTGGCGCGGCATGCGTGATGCCGGTCTGACGGCCAGAGTCTGAGAAAACCCGAAAAACGTCGTTAGCCCAATGTAAACTATGTTTCGCTAAGTCTGTTCTGAGTGACCAGAACGAACATATGGGGCTGAATCAGAAAGATCATGGCGGTCAAGGGACTATTAAAGGCATTTTCCGGGAACGAGAATGGGCGGTCGGGCAAAAGTTCTGATCCGGTTGCAGCCGGGTCCGGCCAGGCGCAGCGTGCAGATATTCTCGATGACTTTGAACAGGCCGGCATCAGCTGGTTTTGGGCAACTGATGCAGATGGCCGGATCATATATCTGACAGAAAAGGCTGCGGAAAATCTGGGTCGGCCGGTTTCCGACCTGATTTCCGAGAAATTCACGGCCTTTTTTGAAAATGACCCGGACAATCCGGACGAAAAATCCGACCGCCCATTGAAATATCAGCTCAGCAAGCGCAGCAAGATCAACGATCAGGTTGTGCGGCAGGTGTCGCTGGCACTGCGCCCGGGCGATGAACAGAGATGGTGGCAGATCACTGCCCATCCGAAATTTGATGATGCCGGAAATTTCGAAGGTTATCGTGGCAATGCCAAGGATGTTTCGGCGGAATATCAGCGCAAGCTGGAAGATTCCCGGCTCGCCGAATTTGATTCGCTGACCGGTCTCGCCAACCGTCACCGGATGGACAGCCAGCTCAAAACCCTGCTCGGCGCATTCAAGGCCGCCAGCCGTAGCTGCGCCGTCATGATGCTCGATCTCGACAGGTTCAAGCAGGTCAATGATACAATGGGTCACCCGGCTGGTGACGAATTGCTGATCCAGGTGGCCAAGCGGATGCGTGACGTCATTGGCGATCGCGGCGAAATTGGCCGACTGGGCGGTGATGAGTTTCAGATCATTTTGCCGGATATTGATGATCGCGGAAAACTGGGAGAAATTGGCGAGAAGATCGTCAAGCTGATCTCCCAGCCCTATGATATTGAAGACAAGAAAGCGATAATCGGCACCTCGATCGGTATCGCGGTGGCGCCCTATGACGGGGTTGATCAGGAGGAGTTGATCCGCAGTTCCGACCTCGCGCTCTATGCCGCGAAAAATTCGGGCCGGGGGCAGTTCCGTTTTTATTCTGCGGATCTGAAAGACAAAGCCGAGGAACGGCGACTGCTGGTTGAGGATCTGCGCGAAGCGCTGGCCAATGACCAGCTGGAACTCCATTACCAGCCGGTGGTGAGAACCGATGATCACATGGTGGTCGGTTTCGAGGCTCTGATGCGCTGGGATCATCCGGAACGCGGCTTTGTAAGTCCGGGAGAATTCATCCCGATCGCCGAGGAGCTGAATCTCATCAACCAGCTCGGCGAATGGGCCTTGCGCAAAGCTTGTGAAGATGCGTTGCAATGGCCGAATTCGGTTCGGGTTGCTGTCAATGTTTCGGCGGTTCAGTTCGCCAATAACGGTTTCCCCGAACTGGTCATGAATGCCCTCGCAAGCAGCGGACTGACGCCCGAACGGCTGGAACTCGAACTCACTGAGAGCGTGTTCATGGGGGACAGCGAAACCGTCGACACGACGTTCAAGATTTTGAAAGAGCTGGGGGTCCGGCTTGCGCTCGATGATTTCGGTACCGGCTATTCCTCATTGAGCTATTTGCGGTCTGCACCTTTTGACAAGATCAAGGTCGACAAGAGCTTTGTCGATTCCTGTACCCAGAAGGACCAGAACAGCGAAAAAATCATCGCCGCGATCGTCAGCCTGTCCGATGCGCTGGGCATGGAAACAACGGTGGAAGGCGTGGAAGCTTTCGACCAGTTCGACATCGTCTGCTCGAAAGGCGCGCGTTTCATCCAGGGCTGGATCTATTCCAAAGCCTTGAAGCTGGGCGAGATCGCGGACAAAATGGGCGCTGGCGAATTCAAGATCGAACCCGACGGGCCGGAGCTGTACAGGCCCGACAGACGCAAGGTTTTCCGCCGCATCGGAGCGATTCACGAAGATCATCGCTATGAAGTGGTCATGCGCGACCTGTCGAAGACAGGGGCACAGTTTGAGGGCCTGATCGGCGTCCCGGTGGGCACGGATCTGGTGCTGGATCTGGGCGCCGGACAACTGGTTGTATGTACCGTCGTCCGGTCCGAGGACACGGTTGTCGGAACAAAATTTGAAACACCCCTGGTCAGTGACGGGGCAGGCGGCCTGTGTACGCGCCACCGCGTGTCCCCCTATGACCTGGCCGCGGCGGGAATGCCGCTGGCGTCCCTGCCTGAAGGCAACTATCCGCTGGCCCAGATCTCATCGGTTCCCGCCAGCAAACCCAAATTCATGCAGGTAGCGGTTTAGCAGCAACGCCAGGATGTCGGGTTTATCCCGAAAGCGGACGCTAGTTTGGCGTCGCTTACTGTCTGAAAGTGAGTGGGTAGCTGTCGTTCAACCTCAGGTTCAGGTCAGGACGTCCCAACCCTCAAACCAGTCGCATTTAGTGGCGCGATCAGTTGGCTCTTGAGCCAAGGGCCGAGTTGACTGTATGCGCTACGGATCATGGATCTATTCTTACCCGGCTACGCCAGTCTCGATATCTGGCTGCAGACGTTGATAGCACTTGCTCTGCTAGCGGTGGTGGTGCTGGCGGTAAACTTCCTGCTCAAGCGTGTCCTGCTGCGCACAGCAGCACCCTATCTGGATACTCGCAGCAAAACAGCTGACAAAGCGGCGGCTTGGCTCGCGACAGTAATTCCTCTTCTCATCATTTCGCGTGGGATCAAACTTGTTCCGCACATGCTGCCAGAGGTGTTGACGGTAACTTCAAATCTTGCGCAAGCATTGATTATTGTATCGCTAGCGATGGCCATCAACTGGGGATTGAACTACGCGAATGAGCTCTATGCGCGAAGACCTGAGGCGCGAAACCGGCCCCTCAAAGGTTACATCCAGGTCCTCAAAATTGTCATCTTCTGCGGTGCCGCAATCCTGATGATCGCTGTTCTCATCGAACAGTCGCCAATACTTTTACTTTCCGGCCTCGGTGCAATGGCCGCGGTGTTATTGTTGGTGTTCAAGGATACGATCTTGTCCTTGGTCGCTTCGGTCCAGTTAACCAGTAACGACATGCTACGGGTTGGTGATTGGATCGAGATGCCAAGCATGGGCGCTGACGGGGACGTGATCGATATCGCGTTGCACACAATAAAGGTGCAGAATTTTGATAAGACTATAACCACTATCCCGACACACAGTTTGATCTCTGACGCTTTCCGAAATTGGCGCGGCATGAGCGAGAGTGGTGGGCGCCGAGTAAAACGCTCACTGACCTTAGATCAAAACTCAGTGCGATTCTTGAGCGATGATGAAGTGACAAGCATGAAACGCTTTCGTCTGCTCGATGACTACATCGCCCGAAAGCAGGATGAGATTGCCGCTTGGAATGCGCATGAACTGTCCAGCGACTACGATAAAATCAATGCGCGTCGTATCACGAATATTGGCACGCTGCGCGCATACATATTTGCATACCTCAAAAGCCATTCCCGCATCGCGAGTGAAAACTTCACACTTTTGGTACGCCAATTGCCGTCCAGTGCGCAAGGCCTCCCGCTCGAGATTTACTGTTTCACCAGGACGGTGGATTGGGGGGAGTACGAGGCAATCCAGGCAGATATTTTTGACCACATGCTCGCAATACTTCCAGAATTTGGTCTGCGCATATTCCAGGAGCCTAGCGGGCTAGATGTGGCCGAATTGGGGCACTCCAAAAGCAAATATCCAAGCGCTTGAAACCAGTTTCAATAGCCATAAGATCCACTTCCGGTCAGGCCCATGACTTAACCGCGATAGCTGAGGTTGGGCCGGGAACCGACTGTCGGCATAGGTATGGTGAGGTATTTTTCCTGGAGGGATTATACTGTTCAAGCAGATATACAGCCAACTTAGCTTTGACACGTTAAACTGAGAGGTTATCAAATGATCAAAAGCTGCTGTGTGCGCAATGAGTCCTTTTACGCCCAAAGGCAGCACTATGCTTATGGCTGCTTTATCCCGAAAGCGGACACTTGGATTTGAATGATGGAGCGATTTTTCGAGGTGGAAAGCGGTGACCGCTCCAATAACGGACGTTGACTTGAACTCTGTTCCAAATCCGGCCTACAAACGCCAGCCACAAATCATTTCTGGACTGCTTCTATGTCCCCAAAATATCGACTGATCTACGACGCGGCCAATACTGACTATGATGCGGGAAGCTTGTTTGTTATTGGAGTGGCGCTAACGATTGTCACTGCAGCGTTCCTTTTGTTTCCCAAACTTAGATCCATGATTTTTCTAGGGCAAAAGTTTGGGAGTGCATATTATGGATCTATGTTCATATTTGCTTTTCTGTTCACAGTATTATCTAGTTCCGTAACTTACTCAGCCCATAGCAAAATCAGTCAGGCTGCCTCCACCAATAGCTGCAAGATTGTTGAAGGAGCGGTCCAAGATTTCGCCCCTATGCCGGACAGTGGGAAGCCAAGAGAGTCTTTCAAGGTACAAAAACTCAAGTTCGAATATTCCGACTATGTGTTCAACGGTGGGTTCAACAACACCCAGTCACATGGCGGGCCAATGGCTGAAGGTCTGTCGGTGAGAATATGCTATGTCGCATCTACCAAATCTCGGACGAACATAATTGCACGTTTGGAATTATTGAACTGATGTACCCGATTTAACTAAATGCCTGTTGAAAATTCCAAGCAACAAAGGCCGACACCATTAGACTCGAATGCTGCATAGAGAGCGAATTCGGGATCTAACCACAAACTGTTGAACCTGCCATTGTGACCCATCCGCCCACGCCCGCGTTTTCTGATGTCCGCTTTTGCGCTCTTGGCAGATTCTGAGCTTGGTCGTTTTCACGCTTAAGACGTGTGCTTTGGTCGATACCCCCATCGATCTGCAATCGCCTGGCTTGTGAGCCCCATTCTGAATCCCGAATATCGAAGATGTTCTCCGGGAGAAGTTGGCTCCGGTAGTGGATCATAGCCTAACCAATCGATGATACGGGGATAGTACCTGGGATGACCTGTCGACCTCTTGCCCTGTTCCCACTCTCATATGATATATGGGTCAACTTCCAGCTGTTGGACAACGTTCACTTGCCTCAAACCGCGAATTTGACTCTCTCGCTTGATATGTTCACCAATCGTGCAAGGGTTATCCAGAATTTCACTTGATCGAGCAATTTTCCTTTTGATTTAAATGTGTGGGATCAGCCCGAAGCTGAATTGCGTGAAAGCAACACAAGAGTGAGCGCCCATTTGTGCGACTAATCGAACCCTCGCATGGCTTCCAACTGGAAGTTCTAAGTGGCTGCTTTATTGAAGAAGTCGACACAACCGATCGTTTGATCGCTTGTCTTCCAACCAGCGGAAGGAATCCTTGTAATCCTTGATCAGGAGCAATCCACTCTGTTACCTTGCATCTGCTAAGCGAGCCCGCAGTTTCTCAAGAATGCGTTTGAAAATGCCGCTTGATCGGCTGGATCAGGCAACAACTGTTCGCGAGCGGCTTTCCATTTGCCAACATTCATATCTCCATAGGCGTTGCGAACTCGCTGCGGCGTATATGCATTCGACTTGCCCCAATGCTGAGTGAAGGGAATGCTTTTTGAATCCATCTTCGC
>JBCBZY010000225.1:0-4828 GCA_039815115.1 Pseudomonadota bacterium
GGCTTCCGCCTTCGCTTCGGGCGCCACGGCATCTTCCAGATCAAAGATAATCGTGTCGGCCGGCAGCGTCTTCGCCTTTTCCAGCGCGCGGGCGTTGGACGCGGGCATGTACAGGCAGGAGCGGCGGGGACGATGGGTGTTTTCGATCATCGCCCGGGCATATCAAATTCTGCCGGAGCGGCAAGCATCAACTCCGGGTTTTCACTACCTCCACCCCGAATCACGAACCTCGATTCCCTGGCTGATTAAACCCTTTGTTAACCATACGGATTTAAGCCCATTTTCATGGCTTTTTACGCGCGGGATTCCGGGTGTTTGACAAAGGATTGCGGATCAGATGAAGCTGATTATCCAGATACCCTGTTTCAACGAAGCGGACAGTCTGCCCGAAACGCTGGTGGCCTTGCCGCGGCGGATAGACGGGATTGATACCATCGAGCTTCTGGTCATTGATGACGGCAGCAGCGACAATACCAGCGAAGTGGCATCCCGCTTTGGCGTCCATCACATCGTTCGGCACCGGACCAATCGCGGACTGGCGGCGGCGTTTCAGTCGGGCATTGCCAAGGCGCTGGCTGAGGGTGCAGACATTATCGTAAATACCGACGCGGACAACCAGTATGAGGGGCAAGATATCTGCAAGCTGGTCGCCCCGGTTCTGGCAGGCGAAGCGGATATTGTCATCGGTGATCGCGGTGTCCGGAACAATGCCCATTTCGGAAAGTTCAAGCGGCTGCTGCAGATGTTTGGCAGTACCGTGGTCAAGCGACTTTCCAACACCCAGATCACAGATGCCGTCAGCGGATTTCGCGCGATCAGTCGCAGCGCGGCCCAGCGGATCAATATCACGTCCAGCTTTTCCTATACCACCGAGATGCTGATCCAGGCTGGCCGCAAACGCATGGCCATCGTATCCGTCCCGATCCGGACCAATAGCGCGGTGCGTCCTTCTCGCCTGTTCAAATCGATCCCGCAATTCATTACCAATACCGGCGCTACCATGATCCGGGCTTACGCCATGTATAATCCGCTCAAGATCTTCATGCTCATCGGCGGACTGGCCGTTATGGTCGGGGCCGCTCCGATCCTGCGGTTTCTCTATTATTTTGCGATTGGCGAGGGCAATGGCCATATCCAGTCGCTGGTTATCGGCGGCTCGCTGGTCACACTGGGCGTGATTGCGGCGATGTTTGGCGCTATTGCAGATCTTGTTGGACGCAATCGTCAGCTGCTCGAGCAGGCGCTGGAGCGATTGCATCAGGTAGAAGACACGCTTCGGTCCAGCGGTGATGCGCGGGAAGAGACCGAGATTTCCCCCAAACAGCCGCGAAATGGAACCGATGGCTGAACTCGCTCCCGGCATGGTAACAGCTGAAGATGCGTCCGGACCCGTTGCCACGGTTTCGGCAAAATCCGTTCCGGTCAAACATACCCGTCTGATTTTCGCTACGCTCGCTTTCGTCATATTGTGCCAGGTCTGGCTCATCTTTGCGAAGGCGATTAACTGGGACGAGTTTCTGCACTTCGGCCAGGTCTATGAACTGCAGGCCGGGCAACTGGGCAGCGGCATTCAGACATTGCCCACCCGTCTGTTTGCCTGGGCGACCGGCGTGTCCCAGGACATTATTACGCAGATTCAAGCCATTCGCCTTGTCATGCTGGCCTGTGCCGTGGCGGCAGCTGCGGCCGTCGTGGCCCTGGCGAGACAGCTGGTCCGCTTCGAGATTGCGCTTTTGAGCGGTCTCGTTTTTCTGACCGCCGGTTTTGTTTTTACCAACGCCTTCACCTACCGCACTGATCCTGTCGCCGCTGCGGCCCTGATGTGGGCTCTCTATGTCTTTGCCACAGGACAACTGACCTGGAAACGGGTCGCACTGACTGGTCTGCTGGTCGGATTTGCCGGCGCACTGACGATCAAGAGCATTTTCTATCTTCCATGCTTCGCCGCTTTCGCCTGGCTGCGCTGGACGGAAGACGGGGAGGGGCGGGTTCGCCGGTTATTGCAATTCTGCAGTGTCGGACTGGTCGCGATGTTGAGCTTCGCGCTGCTGGTTGGCCTGCACGGTGCGGGATTGCCCGCCAGCGAAGCGCAAGGCAGCAACCTGCAGCGCAGTTTTGGCAATTTTCTTCGCTTTTTCGAGTTTGAGAAAATCCGCTATGTGTTCGCACAGGCGACCTTGGCGCCGCTTGTGACGGTCAGCCTCATAGCTCTGCCATTTTTTGCGCGAAAGATGTCTTCGCGCACGACCATAATGCTGCTCGGACTATGCGGGCCGCTGCTTTGCATCCTGTTCTACCGCAATACCTTTCCGTATTTCTTCACCTTTCTGCTGCCGCCGATTTGTGTCGCGATTGCGCCGGTTCTGGAACGTGCGGTTACCCGCTACGGCCAGGTGCCCGTCATCGGTTTCGCCTTGCTGGGACCGATATTTCTTCTGACCCAGGAACCTTGGGGTACGCTGGAACGCCAGCGCGCAACCATCAACGAGGTGGAACGCCTCTATCCGGAACCGACGCCCTATTTGTCCTATTCCGGTTACATGCCGCACTATCCCCGGCAGTTCCCGTCGCTCATTTCCGGGGTTGGACTGCGCCGTTACTGGGACCAGCGCAATGGTCAGATCGCGGAAGATATTGAAGCGGGTCGTATCGCGTTCATTATCGCAACCGGCGATGCGCTGGACGCGATATATGCCAATGACGAACCCACGCCGTTTCTGCCCGAACAGGATATCGCTGCGTTGCGGGACAATTATTTGCAGCATAGCGACACGATCTACATTCTTGGCCTCGAAATTTGTCCGGGCGCGCAGGATCAGACGGTAAACATCGTACGAACCGGGCCGTGGTCACTGGAGGGCGGAAGTCTGACCATAGATGGCCGTCGCATCACCGATGGCGAGACAATCCGTCTTGAGGCCGGAATCCGTCAAATCCGTCACGAAATCGGATCTTGCGTGAAATTGTGGGGGCTTGACCATGTCCCGCAGCTGCCAGAGGGTTTTCCAGGCGGACCGATTGCGGGAAGCTTTTAGATGGAGATGCCCGATCACAAGATTTTCAGCCGGTCTGCGCAAATGAACGTGCTTTTTCTGACGTCGACACTGCCGCGTTTTGCAGGCGACATGCAGCCGGCCTTTGTTCTGGATCAGGCGCGCGCCTGGCAGGCGGATCGCCCCGATGACGGGGTCTCTATCCTGGCGCCACATGACGCGACGGCGGCAAAAGAAGAAGTGTCCGGAGGCGTTCGGATACGGCGTTTTCGCTATGCCTGGCCGGAGAAGGCCCAGCAGCTGGCCTATCCCGCCATTTTGCCGAATATCAAGGAGCGGCCGGTGACGGCGCTGCTGATATTGCCGTTTCTGATCGCCCAGTTTTTTTCTGTCTTGTTCCTGGTACGCAAAGAGCGGTTAAACCTGATTTACGCGCACTGGGTTATGCCACAGGGGCTGACCGCATGGTTGATCAAGCTGTGCACCGGTACCCCCTATATGTTGCAGAATCATTCGTCGGACCTGGCGGTTTTCTCCAGGCTGGGCGGGCCGGGACGCGCTCTGGCCCGGACGATTATCCGGGCGTCGGAGAAACTATTCTGTGTTAACAGGGCGCAGCGTCAGGCTGCGCTGGACCTTTTTCCCGCCGATCAGCATGCCCAAATGGAAGACAAGATACTGACCTTGCCGATGGGTGTGGAATCCGATTTCGCCGCTGCAGATGAATCACGTTATGACGAAACGGTCGATTTTCGACATGATTTCGGAACCATCTCGCGTCTGTCCCGGAAGAAAGGACTCCCGAATCTGATCGAGGCTCTCGCCCGGCTACAGCAGGATGGCTTTCCGGTTTCTGCCGCGATTGCCGGAGATGGCGAAGACCGTGAAACGCTTGTCGCGGCTGCCGGCAGCGCCGATATCGACTTTACCGGCTATCTGAGCGGTGACGGCAAGAAGCATTTTTTCGAACAGACGAAGATCTTCGTTTTCACCTCCGTGGCGGCCGGTTCGGATGTCGAGGGTCTTCCGGTTTCCCTGCTTGAAGCGCTGTGTCTCGGCAAGGTGGTTATCGCCAGCCGCGATACGAATATCGAAATGCTGCCGGAATGGGATGAACTGAAGCAGGAAATCTTCTTTGTCGCCGATCCAAGTGATCTCGAGAATCTCGGGCAAGCGCTCCGGTCTGCGCAAGAACTGGATATGGCCCAACTCGCGGCGCGTTCGGAACGGATCAGGAAAATCATGTCTCGCTACCGCTGGGAACGGCTCATTACCGAATATCTGGGATCAGCCGGTATTGCTTCCCAACCGGTTACCTAGTTCGGTAATCAGCTGCGCATATTGGGCGTTCAGTTTCGGGGCAGCCTGTTCCACACAGGTCCAGAACGGTGCCGGATCTTTCTGCAAAGCCTCCGCTTGAGACGCGACAAGGTCGGGGTCGAATGATCTCGCATCATGAACCCACTCGCCCAGACCCAGGTCTTCATAAGCCCCCCAGCCCTTGCGTTCATAGGCCAGGTGGATCGCCGGTCGGCCAGCAATCAGGCTGGCAATCGCGCCATGTAACCGGACCGATATGACAACGCCGCCTTCTCCTGTTTCGAGCATCGCCGCAAGCGATCCGTCATCGCTGATATTCTGCCGCTGCAAAAAGGCGCGATCGCTGCGGTCTCCGGCGACATCCGCCTGGACCGCCCATAGTGGTTCCGTCAGCTTCTCCCCGAGCGCCAGCAGGCGGCTGACATAGTCGGCTGGGCGAGGCAAGTCTCTGCCAACAATGATCGGAGCACCATCTGCTGCCGCTTGCTGCCCACCAATATCGCCGCCGCGCGCCA
>JBCBZY010000131.1:0-7595 GCA_039815115.1 Pseudomonadota bacterium
AAAGTCGATCATTTCGGCATCATTCGACTTCATTGCCTCGATTAAGAAAGGCATGCCAATAGTGCTGTCGGTATTGATATCACATCCCTTATCCAGAAGAATGTCAGCCGTGCTAAAATCGCGATGCTTCAGAGCCAACGACATAGCATTGTCGGAGTCGATGCCATTTCGGTCGTTAAGCGTCCTGACAACAGTTTCTTTGTTGAGCAGGAAGTCGAAAGCTTGATCTTCCTCTGACTGCATTGCAGCCATGCGCTTATGCCGCAACCGACACCGCAATAGGGGCAAGTTGTACGAATAGCATTCAAGCCGGCACATCCTGTTTGATCGAAGCCAGCGCCTCTGCCCGCTTCAGATATATCCGGCCATTGTCAATGCGCACGGGGATGGTCGGGACACATCCTTGATCTTCTCCGAGGGCTTCGCCGCTCGCAAGCGAGATCCGCCAGTTATGGAGCGGACAAGTGACCTCGGTGCCATGCACAATCCCCTGACTAAGCGGACCGCCCTTGTGCGGACATTTGTTTTGCAGGGCATATATTTCCCCTTGCGCAGTCCGGAAAATGGCAATTTCCTGACCTCCCTGGACTGGTAATGTTCGGGCGCCCATGGCTGGCAGCTGATCCATGGGACCAATATCGAGCCACTCCGCCGTCAGTTTTGATTTCAGACTCATACCGCTTCCATCGGGCGGATTTCTGCCATATGCTGGTGGAGCTTGTCATCTTCCCCGGCGGCCCGCTTCGCCCAGGGATCATCCTGGAAAAAGCTCTGGGACAGTCGAAAGCGCGCGGCCAGTGCTGCGCGTTCATCCGGATCGTCGAGCATCCGGCTTTTGACATAGTCCAGGCCGACACGTTCAATCCAGGGCGCCGTGCGTTCCAGATAGCGGGCTTCTTCCCGGTAGAGCTGCACAAAGGCCGCGCTATAATCCAGCGCTTCTTCCTCGGTTTCCACCTTGCAAAGCAAATCGGTGACCCGCACCGTGATGCCGCCATTGCCGCCGACATGCAGTTCATAGCCGCTGTCGACGCAAATAACGCCAAAATCTTTGATCGTAGCCTCGGCGCAATTACGCGGGCAGCCGGAGACAGCCATCTTGAACTTGTGCGGCATCCAGCTGCCCCAGCTCATTTGCTCCAGCTTGATCCCCAAGCCCGTGCTGTCCTGGGTACCAAAACGGCACCATTCGCTGCCAACACAGGTTTTGACTGTGCGCAATGCCTTGCCATAAGCATGGCCGGAAACCATCCCCGCCGCGTTCAAATCTGCCCAGACGGCAGGCAAATCTTCCTTCTTGATGCCGAAAATATCAAGACGCTGGCCGCCAGTGACCTTCACCATGCGCGCGCCATATTTCTCTGTAACATCGGCGATCGCACGGAGTTCTTTCGGACTGGTCACTCCGCCCCACATGCGGGGCACAACCGAATAGGTGCCATCCTTCTGGATATTGGCATGAAGACGTTCATTGACGAACCGGCTCTGCTGATCATCGACATATTCGCCCGGCCAGGCACAGAGCAGGTAATAGTTGAGCGCCGGACGGCAGGAGGCACAGCCATTGGGCGTCGTCCAGTGCAGCTCCTGCCACACTTGCGGAATGGCCTTGAGGTTCTTGGCAACAATATGCTTGCGCACCTCGTCATGGGTGAAGCTGGTACATCCGCACATGGGCGGCTCTTCCCGCGTTCCTGCATAGTCTCCACCCAGCGTCAGCGACAGAAGGCTCTCAACCAGATTGGTACAGCTTCCACAGCTGGCGCTGGCTTTGGTGCAGGTTCGAACCGCATCCACCGTTTCCGATCCATCTTGGATTGCGCCGACGACAGTTTTTTTGTCGACACCGTTGCAGCCGCAGATTTCTGCGTCGTCGGCCATTGCTGCAACGGCGAAGTCAGGGTCCGCGTTGCCGCCACCTTCCGCGAACGCCTGAC
The DNA here is from genome assembly GCA_039815115.1 of Pseudomonadota bacterium. GTDB lineage: Bacteria > Pseudomonadota > Alphaproteobacteria > Sphingomonadales > Sphingomonadaceae > Parasphingorhabdus. Next base: position 1,938 of record JBCBZY010000131.1, read on the forward strand.
CAAAGATCAGATTGTCCCGAATATCCGAGATGTCCCTGCCTTTCTTGAGCATGTCAAAATACCAGGCACCGTCGCTGGTATCACCATATAGAACCGCCCCCTGGATCTGGTCATCCTTGACAATGACTCTTTTGTAGACGCCTCGCGAAGCATCTCGCAGGATGATATCCTCACAGCCTTCGCCGCCCGAAAAATCCCCTGCAGAGAACACGTCAATACCCGAAACTTTCAATTTGGTGGAGGTGACGCTCCCTTTGTAACCGGTCGCATCCTTTGTCAGCCCATCGGCCAATGCCCGGCACATCTCCCAGAGCGGTGCGACCAATCCATAGACTTGGCCTTCATGTTCAACACACTCACCCACGGCCAGGACATTGCTGTCAGACGTGACCAGATCATTGTCGACATGTACACCGCGACTGACCGCGAGACCGGTCTCCTTGGCCAGCCGGATATTGGGCCGAATCCCCACGGCCATAACCACAATATCCGCGTTGATGCGCGTGCCATCTCGCAAAAGCACGCCCTCGACATGCCGATCGCCGAGAATTTCCTGGGTGTCTGCGCCGGTCAGGATTGTCTGCCCCCTCGCCTCGAGCGCATCCTTGAGCAGCCAACCGGCCGCTTCATCAAGTTGCCGTTCCATCAATGTCGGCATCAGGTGCAATACAGTCACGTTCATGCCGCGCAGATGCAAACCGTGAGCGGCCTCGAGACCGAGCAAGCCGCCTCCGATCACGACAGCCTTGCCACCCTTTTGCTCGCTTGCCTTCAGCATGGTGTTCACATCGTCGAGATCGCGAAAAGTAACGACACCGGGCAAATCCTTGCCTGGCACCGGAATGACGAACGGGTCTGAACCGGTTGCAAGCAACAATTTGTCATAGCGTTCGATATGACCGGACTGAGCCGTAACAATCTGCGATTGTCGGTCAATCTGCGCCACCGGATCACCTGCAATCAGCGCGATCTGATTGTCGAGATACCAGGATTCATCATTGATGATGATATCCTCATACTGTTTTTCGCCAGCCAGTACCGGAGACAGCATGATACGATCATAATTGACACGCGGTTCGGCTCCAAAAATCGTGATCCGGAACTTGCCGGCATCGCGTGCCAATATTTCTTCCACGGCCCGACAACCGGCCATGCCATTGCCCACCACCACCAGATGCGGGCGGTCGTCAGACGGATCATGCTCGAAACGATCCGGATGAGTTATGGGTGCATTCATTTGCTGCTCTCCAATGGCATGACCTGGCCGTCTCCTAGTATTTCCAGCCGAACTGCAGCCAGAATTTGGTGGTATCGACAGCAAACCCATCGCTGTTGAAATCGGCATATTTGAAGAGCACGCCCACTTTGCCGAGTTTGAATCCCAGCGAAGCATTGATCTCGTCACCATAATCGGCGCCCCCGACATCCGCTTCAAATTTGTGATAGACTAGCTGCGTCTTGACGCCCTTGAACGGACCGATATTTCCCGGCGCGTAACTGACGCCACCATAATAGTCCCGGAGGCCGGTGGCAGGGGTACTGAGAAACAGATCGGCCCAGCCGTTGAATTTGTGGAGCGTGGCAAATGGCGTCTGGAATCGATTGCCCGCGCCATCCGCACCAAGCTCCTCATATCCGACTTTGGCGCCAAATCCACTCGCGGCTCCAGCAAGTTCCACGGCAATGTAATCTACATCATAATCGGCCGGATTGGTCTGATAGTCAGACTGGTTGGCATAGCTGGCCTTGGCCGTCAGTTTCGCCTTGCCCAGGTTGAACTTGCCTACTGCCCTGATGCCGAATGTTTTGCTGGCAAAGGCAAATCGCGCTGGCTGGTCCTGATCGATAAAATGCGCAAAACCCGTCAGCTTGACCGGACCCAGGTTGAGCCCCAGATCTACAAGAAATGTATCCATGTCAAAGCTTTGGCGGGGTCCGGCATCGACGCCGAAAATTGTTCGCTGGCTGATTATGTAGCTGGCATCCACGGATACGGGGCCCAATGCACTGCTCTGAACCCGAAGCGCATCAAATGTCTGCTCATTTTGACGCCAGGCAACAGCACCGACAAAGCGCTGATCGCCGATATTGATCCGCTGACGGCCAACAGTGACCTTGGTTTTGCTGATCCCCGCATATTGCAGCTGTAGTCGGTTGAGCTCGATATTTTCCGGATCAGCAACAACAGAAAAGATTCCGGCATTGCCATTTGTCGTGCTGTTGTAATTATCAATGACCGCCAGCGTGCCTTCCCCTTCGGCAAGAAAGGAAAAATCACTGACTTTCACTTCCAATCCAGCCCGAATCCGGGCCGTCACGGCATCCGCGTCACGCAACGCATTGTCTTGATCAACACCTTCGTAACGCGCGCGAATATCTATGATCGGCTTGAGCTCTACCTCGCTGGCCCCGTCTTCGGCAAAAGCCGGTATTGCCGCCCCTGCAGCATAAATACTCATAAGCAGAACTGTTGTTTTTCTCATACTAACTTCCCCGATTCTTAAAGATCAGGCCATCCCCTCGGGCTCATGCTGCATCGGCATGGGCTCCATTTTCATAATCTTCCAAAAATTGCAGGACCTGCTCCCGGTAATCGTAGAATTTGGGATGCTCGAGCAGAGCCTTGCGATCCCTGGGGCGCGGTAGATCCACATCCAGCACTTTGCCGATGGTGGCATGTGGGCCATTGGTCATCATCACCACGCGGTCGGCCAGCAAAATGGCTTCATCGACATCATGTGTGACGCAAATGGCAGTGACCTTGGTGCGGTCCCAGACTTCCATCAAAACATCTTGCAGTTCCCAACGGGTCAGACTGTCGAGCATGCCGAATGGCTCATCGAGCAACAGCAATTTGGGGGAAAGCGCAAAAGCCCGCGCAATGCCCACACGTTGTTTCATGCCATTGGAAAGATCCGATGCCAGCTTGTCCATCGCGTCTCCCAGTCCGACACGCGATAGATAATATTCGACTATTTCCTGTCGTTCCTTCTTGCTCGCATGGGGGTAAACGCGTTCCACACCCATGCCAACATTGTCCCGCGCCGTAAGCCAGGGCATTAACGATGGTGCCTGAAACACAACCGCCTTGTCGGGACCGGCAACGTCAATTTCCCGCCCATCCAGAACAATGCTGCCCCCGGTAATCTCGTTCAGGCCTGCCGCCATGGTGAGTGCCGTGGACTTGCCGCATCCGGAATGGCCGATCAGGGAGATGAAGTCGCCCTTGTCCATCAGAATGTTTACGTCCTCCAGTACCGTCAGCGGACCCTTGGGCGTAGGATAGACCTTTTTGAGCTTGTAGAACTCCAGATAGCGCCGTTTGACGTTGGTTTTGGCTGCATCCAGATACGCTTGCGGCAATTTCAGCAGATCAATTGGCGCAACATTCGGCAAGCTGAGATCTTCGGCTCCCGTCAGGCTGACATTGCCGCTATTCAAATCGCTCAGATAACCTGCAATTTCATTGCGTAGACTTTTGTAAGCAGGATCATGGTTCATTGCCGTACGCTGACGCGGGCGTTCCAGATTGACATCGAAAATGCGTCCGAGCTTGCCCGATGGTGGCGGTTCGAGAACCGCGACACGATCAGCAAGCAACAGCGCTTCATCCACGTCATTGGTGATCAGTATGATCGTTCGCTTGTCCTGCGATCGAATGCGTTCAATCTCGTCCTGAAGCTTGGCCCGGGTTAACGCATCAAGTGCCGACAAGGGCTCATCCAGCAACAGAATCTCTGGCTGCATCGCCAGTGCCCGCGCAACCGCGACGCGTTGTCGCATGCCACCAGACAGTTCCGAAGGCTTGCGATCAATCGCGTGATCCAGGCCAACCAGCTTGATCGTGTCATGGATCAACAGGTTCTGTTCATCCTTCGTCATGCCGGTTTGAACAGCCTCCACGGCGAGCCGGACGTTGCCTTCAACGGTCAGCCAGGGAAAGAGCGAATAGCTTTGAAAGACCAAACCGCGTTCCGCACCTGTTTCGTGTTTCACTTCCCCTTTGACGACAACCTCGCCGCTATCGGGTTCGGCTAAACCGGCAATCATCGACATCAGAGTTGTTTTTCCAGAGCCGGAAAAGCCCAGGATCGCAATGAATTCGCCATCTTCGACATCCAGATCGATGCCCTTGATCACCTCCGTGCGATTGCCGCTTCCGTCGATATAACCCTTGTGGATGTTCTTCAGCGAGAGAATGGGTTCGGCCATGATAACTCCCCTCAGACCGCGTTGTTACGGCTGACATAAGCCTGGGCAAAACCCATGATCCGGTCCAACAGGAAGCCGATCAGGCCGATGACAACGACGGCGAACATGATGCGCCCCAGTGATTGGGAGCTGCCATTCTGGAATTCATCCCAGACAAATTTGCCCAGCCCCGGATTCTGCGCGAGCATTTCGGCCGCGATCAGCACCATCCAGCCCACGCCCAGCGACAGACGCATCCCGGTGAAGATAAATGGCATCGCCGAAGGCAGGACCAGCTTGGTCAGTTTGGACCACCAGCCCAACCGCAACACGCGGCCGACATTGAGCAGGTCCTTGTCGATCGATGCGGTGCCAACTGCCGTGTTGATCAGCGTGGGCCAAAGCGAGCAAAGCATCACCACGATCGCGGAGATGACAAAGCTTTTGGGCAGGGTCGGATCGGGACTTGTCATGGTTGCAGAAATCACCATCGTGACGATCGGCAACCAGGCGAGCGGACTGACCGGACGCATGACCTGAATCATTGGGTTGATGGCTGCATTCACGGTTTTGGAGAGACCCGCGACAAGGCCGATCGGAACAGCGACGATCGTGGCGAAGAAAAAGCCAAGTGCGACGGTCTGCAAGGAGGTAATGATCTGGTCCAGGAATGTGGGAGCGCCGCTATAGTCGAAATTCTGAACTTCGCTCCCGCGACCCGCTTCGATCAGGACCGCATTGCGCGCATCCTGTTGTGCATAGAATTCTGCTTTGACTGCCTCGGAGGCCTGAAACTCCTCCCAGAGTCCTGCGCCCTCGCCAGCCACTTCTAAAGGTCCGGGCAGAGTGCCGAGTGACGTGTCGACTTGCGGAGCCAGAATCGCCCAGAGCGCGAGAAAAGCAAATATGCCAACGACGGGGGGCCAGAGCGCCTGGAACATTTCCTTGGGACTGGGCAATTCTATCGTGCCCAGTTTTTCCTTCAGTCCGTCCAGAGTTCCGCCTCTGTTTTTAGCTAATGGAGCATCTAACGGCTCCACCTCGGCGGCTTCGGCTGTTTCCAATGTCGTTACTGCGTTCATTCTATCCGTCCCTGCATATCAGTTTGGAAAATAAGCGGGCGACCCGGCCCAAAGGAGAGAGCATTGCCGGGCCGCCCGGTTCGGATCAGCCGCCACTTACGCCGGTTGCTGAAACAGTTTGCCCGTCCTTCAGGCCGATATCGAACTTGCCGAGATAGGCGTTAGGTTCTTTGCCATTGAAGGTGATGCCGTCGATGAAGCCGTCCTGCGGCGCCTTGAAGCCATCGGTTTCCGGGATGGATTCTGCTGGGATAATCCCGTCTTCGGACAGCTTCTGGGCCGCTGCCAGATAGAGGTCGGGACGATACACCGCCTTGGCCGTTTCGAAATACCAGTCATCCGACTTGCTTTCGGAAATCTGGCCCCAGCGACGCATCTGGGTGAG
>JBCBZY010000098.1:0-8936 GCA_039815115.1 Pseudomonadota bacterium
ATAGGCATATTGCCCGGCCTTTTCGACAGCCTGACGAGCGATGCGGATCGTGTTCTTGCGGCGGCCATAATAGCCTTTTGCCTGATCCAGTAATCTCTTATGTTTTGTACGAGTGGTCGTACCCCGTTTTACACGTGCCATTTTCTATATATCCTTGAATTTGAATTGGTCGCGAGAGCTCTTAAAGCCCGTAAGGCGCCCATTTTTTCACTGTCCGCGCATCGGCATCACATAATTTCTTGGTGCCGCGATTTTGACGGATATATTTGCTGTTATGGCTCATCAAACGGTGGCGTTTGCCGGCTACGCCGTGCTTTACCTTGCCGTTCGCGGTGATCTTGAAGCGTTTCTTCACACCACTTTTGGTCTTCAACTTGGGCATTTTGGTCTCCTTGTCTTGAGTCCGTTACGGACGAACATGGCAGCCCACACTGGCCAGAACGTCACATCGGAAAGGGCGCATTAACAGGATTCGGGGGGAAAGCAAGGGAAGAGTCGTGTCGCTATCCCAATTCGTCATTCCCGCGAAAGCGGGAATCCATTTCCCGAAAAGCGTCTCTTCCCGCGTTCAGGAAATGGACCCCCGATCAAGTCGGGGGTGACGTCAAATTGAAATGTCATTTTCCCGCTTATTGTCAGTGGAATTGGCCGAAGACAAATAGTGTGGAAATTTGACCATTGGAGTGACAAATCGGTTGCCAACTGCTCAATGATGACAAGCAATCGCCGCCATAGATGGTTTTGCGCGGAGCCACCTTGCCGGCGAGCCCCATGAAATGGTCGGCATTATGCTCGTCAAACTGACGGGCCGGTGGGGTTCACAGAAGGATCATGCAGCACCTGCATGCCCGCGCCCGCGGCCGCCATCCGGCCATGGACGGCGGCGTTCATGAAGGGGTGGGGCAGGGCCTTGTAGGCGCTGGCGCTCATGCCCATGAAGCGCTGAAAGTCGCGGCCGAAATGGGCCTGGTCATAATATTGCGGGTCGATGGTCGAGATCCAGTTCTGCTCCGGGTTGAGCATGTTCTCCGCCAGACTGCGCAGGAAACGCTGGCGGCGGAGCAGCAGCTTGGGTGGGAAGCCAAAGACCTTGCGGCTCAGCCGGTCCAGCGCCCGCCAGCCAATTCCCAGACGATCGGCCATTTCCTGTACTGTCCCGAGCTCCGGATCGACGAGGACGGCGTGGGCTTGCAGCACCAGTTCATTATCCTCGGGCGCCTGTTCGAGAAGATCGAGAAGAATGCTGTTGATCCGCTCCGCTTCTTCGGCCGCTGGCGCAGGTTCGTCGTAAATCCGTCCGCGCAGGCTGGTGAAGTCTCGGAAAACCGGATCATCATCGCCGTCAGTGCTTTTGTCAGAATAATCTTCGGCCGAAGCCCCGATAAATTTGACCCATCCTGCGGGTAGCAGGCCAATTCCCCAGGACCGCATGTTGGTTGCCATGAAACGAGTTGCCCGGCTGGTCGGTCCGGCAACAAAAAATCGCGGCGCCTTTTCCAGCGGACCATCGCCGACGGCTCCGACTGGCGGTTCGCCGGTCATGAACCGCAAATTGGCCCATTCCGGATGCAGCCAGTCGCTGATCGGTTTGCCGTCGCTGCTCCGGACTTCGGTCAGATAGAGCGTGCTGACATAGGGTTTCAGAGGATCAGCTGGCGCGAAGAAGCGAATTTTGACATCGGACTGGTTCAGTGATGACAAGCAATTGCCTCCAGCACATCATCCACCCGTGCCTGATCGCCGATCGCGAGGACATGCCCGTCGGTTTCGGCGTTCAGCGGCTCGCCATTCCAGTCGCACATCATTCCACCCGCGCCGTCGACAATCGGGGCGAGTGCGGCAAAGTCATGCAGCATCAGCCCGGCCTCGCAGACCACATCGACATGACCGCTCGCGACGAGGCCGTAATTATAGCAATCACCGCCATAGATGATCTTGCGCTGGGCGACCTTGCCGGCGAGGCCCATGAAATGGTCGGCATCATGCTCGTCAAACTGGTGCGGCGTGGTGGTTGCCAGAACGGCGTCTTTCAAATCCCGGCAGCGCGACGTTTTGGCGGGTTCGCCATTGAACAAGGTCGGGCGGCCGACGACGCCCAGCCAGCGTTCGCGGGCAATCGGCTGGTCGATAATACCAATTATTGGCCAGCCATCCTGCATCAGCGCAATCAGCGTGCCGAATATCGGTCGGCCGGCGATGAAGCTGGTGGTGCCGTCAATCGGGTCGAGGATCCACTGGCGCGACGCGCCTTCGTTGATGCTGCCATATTCCTCGCCGATAATGCCGTCCTCAGGGCATTCCGTCTCGATGATCTTGCGCATCGCTGCTTCCGCCGCGCGATCGGCCTCGGTGACGAAGGTGGAATCGCTTTTCGCTTCCTGGTCAAATTTGGCGCGGAAGAATGGCCGGATCACTTCTCCGGCGGCTTCAGCCAGCTGTTCGGCAAGGGCAATGTCTTTGGGCGTCACGAGTCATTATCCTGTTATGCCCTGATGACCTATCAAACCCCGACCGGTTACCCAACCGCGAAATGATCAGTCAAACAGGCTGGAAACCGAACTTTCGTCGGCAATTCGCTTGATCGCCTCGCCGAGCAGAGGCGCGATCGTCAGGTGGCGGATCTTTGTCGATTCCTTCACCGCTTCGGTCGCGCCGATCGAGTCGGTGATGACCAGCTCTTTCAGGCCACTCTCGTCAACCCGGGCCACGGCACCGCCGGACAGCACGCCGTGCGTGATATAGGCGACAACTTCGGTCGCGCCCTTTTCCTTCAGCGCCTGCGCCGCATTGCACAGGGTCCCGCCGGAATCGACAATGTCGTCAATCAAAATGCAAAACCGTCCGGAGACATCGCCGATAATGTTCATCACTTCGGATTCGCCGGCGCGCTCGCGGCGTTTGTCGACAATGGCGAGCGGGGCGTTGTCGAGCCGCTTGGCCAGCGCCCGGGCGCGGACCACACCGCCGACATCGGGCGATACGACCATCAGCTCATGCGCCCCGAAACGCGCCTGAATATCGGCCGACATCACGGGTGCGCCGTAGAGATTGTCGGTCGGAATATCGAAAAACCCTTGAATCTGACCGGCGTGGAGATCGATGGAGAGGACCCGGTCGGCACCGGCTTCGGTGATCAGATTGGCTACCAGCTTGGCCGATATCGGCGTCCGCGGCCCGGGCTTCCGGTCCTGGCGGGCATAACCGAAATAGGGGATGACGGCGGTGATACGCTTGGCTGAGGCGCGGCGTAGCGCGTCGATGCCGATCAGTAACTCCATCAGATTGTCATTGGCCGGGAAGCTGGTCGACTGCAGGATGAAGACATCCTCGCCGCGGACATTCTCATGGATTTCGACAAAAATCTCGTCGTCGGCAAACCGTTTGACACTGGCATCGCAAAGCGGGATGTCGAGATAGTCAGCGACTGCCTGAGCGAGTGGCAGATTGCTGTTGCCGGACATGAGTTTCATTGATTGGCTTCCCCCCGAGAGCGGGTAAGGGATCCCCTGAAGGAACGCCGGACCCGAATGACTGATTCGGACCCTTGTTAGACAGATGAAGACGGAATCAAAAGCGCCTTTTGCTCAAATCCAGCCCAATTGTTTCAGTTTGGCGACACTGGTCCGCGAAACCGGGACTTCCAGTCCGTTATGCAGGATCAAACGGAGGTTCCGGCCGTCGCGCCGGGAGGTCCGGACGGCATCGCGGGCCACCCACCAGCTGCGATGTGTGCGCTCGCCGTCAATGCCTTCCATCTCGCCAATTGCATCAGACAGGCGCATCAGCAGCATCTCGCTGCGATCCGCGGTGTGGACCCGGACATAGTGATCCTCGACGCCGAGCGCGAGAATGGCCGGTGGAAAGCCAGTCGGCAACCGGTCCAGCAGCTTCGTCCGGATGTCCTGTGATTGAACCTGCGTTTCACCGGTTGCAGGACCTGATGCTGGCGCAGGTTCCAGTGCCGTCTGCTGCTGGTCGGCAGAAAAGATCAGCCGCATCAGCAGAAAAATGCCCACGCCGACACCAGCGCATTGCAGATAGAGCAGGCCAAAGGCTGACCCCGTCAGATAGGCGCCCCATTGCATCCCGCTGATCGCAAAGCCGATCAATATCGTCAGCGGCAGAGCCGCCACCGCGACGGCCATCATGATTGCAACGGGCAGGGGAATGCGGCTTTGCTCATGAAGCCAGCCCGCGGCCCGGGTGATAGGCCGGAAAATGGCATAGCCGACAAGGATGAAGCCGACCCAGTAAAGCAGCCGCAGCGGCAGCGGCATCGGATAGGTGCCGAACGGCCCCAGCAAGCCGAGAATCAGGCCGATTCCCGCAATGACCAGCAGTTCGACGCTGAGGCGCTGCACAAGGGACGGCTCCCCGGTCATTCCGTTCGCGCTTCGTGAACGGGCAGGCGGTCCTGCAGGGCGGATTTCACGAAGAAACGGATCATTCGGCGCATCTGTCGTGGAATATCGCGGTCGCACCTGAACATAAAGATGAAATTGCAGAACCACACATCATAAGGATGAAAACATGACGACACAGCAGCCTTCACGCACCGGTGGGTATTCTCTCCAGACAGCGATCCTGCTCGGCGGCGCGATCATCCTGATGACCTTTGCGCTGATGGCGCTGAGCAGCATGACCGGCGGCTTCGTGGCCGACGAAAAAACCATTGCCGAACAGGAAGGTCTGAATCTGCCGATCATCATCCATCTGGCCACCGTATTGCCCGCCGTTCCCCTGGGTGCATGGGTCTTGTGGCGTAAGAAAGGCGATGCACTGCACAAGATTCTCGGGCGGATCTGGGGCATGCTGATGATCACGACCGCCATTTCCAGTTTCTGGATCGGGGAGCCCGGCACGGGTATCGCCGGCTCGGGCCTGAGCTTCATTCACCTGTTCTCGGTGCTGGTTCTGGTGTCGGTCCCGATGGGCGTCTGGGCGCTCCGTGTCGGGGATTATGCCGGCCACCAGCGCGCGATGCAGGGCATGTATATCGGACTGATTGTCGCCGGACTGTTTTCCTTCATTCCTGGTCGCATATTGGGCACCGCAGTTTTCGGATAATTTGTTTGCCGTTACCGCTGGCGCTTTCTATCAGAGCGCCATGACCGACACACTAACCATTACCATGGCCCAGCTGACCCAGTCGGTCGGCGATCTGCAAGGCAATGCCGATGCCATGCTGGCCGTATATGCCGATCACGCTGATAGTGATCTGGTCGTCTTTCCGGAGCTGCAGCTGATTGGCTACCCGCCCGAGGATCTGGTCCTCAAACCGGCGGTGGCTGAACGCGCCGAAGCCGAAATGCAGCGGCTTGCCCAAGCTACCGCCGGGCGCGACACCGCAATGCTCGTGGGGTCGATATTCCGGGATGGGGAAAAGCTGTTCAACGGCATCGCCTTGCTGGAGGGCGGCAAAATAGCCGAGGTCCGCTACAAGGTGGAACTTCCCAATTACGGAACCTTTGATGAAAAGCGCCTTTTTACGTCCGGTCCGCTGCCGGAACCGATCGACTTTCGCGGCTGCCGGATCGGATTGCCGATTTGCGAGGATGTCTGGTTTCCTTCGGTCTGCCAGCATCTGAAAGACTGTGGCGCGCAATTGTTCATCTCGGTGCATGGCAGCCCTTATGAGATTGAAAAGGATGACCGGCGCCTGGGGCAGGTCGCGACAAAGCGGGTGCGCGAGACCGGCATACCGATGATCTTCCTCAATCGCGTCGGTGGTCAGGATGAAGTCGTGTTTGATGGTGCCAGCTTTGTGCTCGACGGGACCGCTGAGCTGACCCATCAGCTGCCGGACTGGGACGAAGCCATCGTCGATACGGTCTGGACGAAAAGCGAAGACTGCTGGTCCTGTGCACCGGGCGCAATCCACCAGCTCGATGATCACCCTGCCGACATTTACAACGCCATGATTGTCGGGCTGCGCGACTATGTGAATGCCAACCGGTTTCCCGGGGTGATACTGGGCCTGTCCGGTGGCATCGACAGCGCGCTTTCGGCGGCGGTGGCCGTGGATGCGCTGGGCGCGGACCGGGTCTGGTGCGTGATGATGCCATCGCGTTTCACGTCGCAGGAAAGTCTCGACGATGCGGCGGGCTGTGCGGAGATGCTGGGAACCCGGCTGGATTCGATCCCGATCAATCCGGCGGTCGAAGGTTTTGATGCCATGCTCGAAGGCAGTTTCGCGGACAAGGACGTGGACATCACCGAAGAGAATATCCAGTCGCGGATTCGCGGCGTGACCCTGATGGCGCTGAGCAACAAGTTCGGCCACATGCTGCTCACCACCGGCAACAAGAGCGAAATGAGCGTCGGCTATGCCACCATCTATGGCGATATGGCGGGCGGCTATTCGGTGCTCAAGGATGCCTACAAGCTGACCGTGTTCAGACTGTCCGAATGGCGCAACCGCAACAAGCCCAGCCTCGGCATGGGTCCGGACGGTCCGGTCATGCCGGATACGGTGATCACCAAACCGCCCAGCGCCGAATTGCGTCCGGACCAGAAAGACAGCGACAGCCTCCCGGACTATGAAATACTCGACCCGCTGCTGCACGGACTGGTCGAAGAGGAACTGTCCGTATCTGATCTGGTCGCGCGCGGGTTTGACCGCGATCTGGTCGTCCGGATCGAGCGGTTGCTCTATATTGCCGAATATAAACGCCGTCAGGCCCCGCCGGGTGTCAAGCTCGGCACCCGGAATTTTGGCCGTGACCGGCGCTATCCCATTACCAACGCTTTCAGGACACCATGACCGTCAAAACCCGATTTGCTCCTTCGCCGACTGGCCATCTCCATGTCGGCAATATCCGCACCGCGCTGCACAACTGGATGTTTGCGCGCAAGCATGGCGGGACATTCCTGTTGCGGCTCGATGACACGGACAGCGAGCGGTCGAAGGAAGAATATGTTACCGCCATCCGCGCTGATATGGCCTGGCTGGGCATGGACCCGGACAGCGAGGAACGGCAGTCCGCCAGAACCGATCGTTATGAAGAGAAGTTTGCCGAATTACAGGCCAGCGGCCGGGTTTATCCGGCCTGGGAAACCGCGCAGGAACTTGACCTCAAGCGCAAGATTCAGCTCGGCCGCGGCAAGCCACCCATCTATGATCGCGCCGCGCTCGATGTCTCCGATGAAGAAATCGCGGCATTTGAAGCGGAGGGTCGCACTCCGCACTGGCGATTCCGGCTCGATCATGACAAGCCGATTGTCTGGAACGACCTGATCCGGGGGGAACAGAAATTTGACCCGTCGCTGCTATCCGATCCGGTGATCCGGCGCGAGGATGGCAGCTGGCTCTACATGTTGCCGTCGACAATTGATGACATGGACATGGCGATCACCCATGTCGTGCGCGGGGAAGATCATGTCGCCAACACCGCGGTGCAGATCCAGATGTTCCAGGCTTTTGGTGCCACCGTTCCGGAATTTGCCCATGAAGCGCTGCTGGTCGGTACCGAGGGCAAGCTGTCCAAACGGCTCGGCTCGCTCGGAGTAAGTGGTTTTCGCGAACGCCATATCGAACCGCAGGCGATTGTCGCGCTGCTCTCCCGGATCGGCACAAGTGATCCGGTGGAGCCGGTGACCGATGTTTCGGCCCTGCTGGACGGATTTGACTTTGCCCGATTCGGTCGGGCGCCAGCGCGATTTGATGACGAAGAGCTGGCGCAGCTTAACCAGAAAATTGTCCATATGCTGGACCACGGGGCCGTGCGCGATCGTCTGCCGGAAGACATGTCGGCCGATGCGTGGGACGTGATCAGGCCTAATCTCCACCATCTCGGCGAAGTCGAAAGCTGGTGGCAGATCGTGACCGGGCCGATCCGCGTGCCGGACATGAATACGGAAGACAGCGACTATCTGCGGCAGGCACAGCAGGTACTGGAGGATCTGAGCTGGTCGGACACCGTCTGGAAAGACTGGACGGCTGTTTTGAAGGAGAGCAGCGGCCGCAAGGGCAAGCAGTTGTTCATGCCGCTGCGGCAGGCGCTGACCGGGCTGGGCCATGGTCCGGACATGAGTGATCTTTTGCCCCTGATCGGCCGGGAAGCGGCGCTCGAGCGGCTGAAAACCGCCGCGGGGTGAGCGCGGGCCGGAACGCCAGACACTGTCCGGATATGGGTGATTTGCCCTATCAAAAGTAATAGTATATGATAGCTTCCGGCGGTGCAGCTGTACAACGCCAGAAATCGCGGGACTGCGCCGTCATCCGAGGAGAAGGATGAAAGGAAAGTCTCATGAGTTATGTTTCCGCCCAGACCAACAAATTGCCAGACGCCCGAGGCATGGGTGTCGCCATCGGAATCCACGGGCTGGTGATAGCGGTCGTGCTGTCACTGCCGGGGATTGAAATCCCCAACCCGATACCGAATATTGTCTCCACTTATAATGTTCCCTCCGACCCCGAACCTGCCAAACCGGTGGTTGAGCCGGACAAGCCGGTCATGAATATTCCCGTGGCAGATCCCAAACCGGCTGATGTCATGCCGCTGGTCAAGCCCCCCTTGCCGGCAGATCCGGTCCGGCCGCTTTACAAGGACCTGGGTGCCGAAATCACAGCCGGGAGCGGTTTGTCCGACCGGCTGCCTGTTGATGTCACACCGATTCTGCCCGAACCGGTGATTGCACAGGCCAAACTGAACAGCCGTTACAGTGCCGGTTTCCAGCCGCCCTATCCGTCCGGACTGCTGAGGCTTGAGACAGAGGGCCTGGTCAGCGTGCGGGTTCTGGTCGGAACCAATGGCCGGGTGAAGCAGATCGAACTGGTTGACACGCCGCATCCCGATTTCTGGACCGCCACCCGGCGACATGCGCTCAGAAACTGGCGCTTCACGCCGGCAACGCGGGACGGGGTGCCCTTTGAAAGCTGGATCGATCTGAAAGTCCGGTTTGAAATAACCGGGTGAGACAAACTGCAAGATGAC
>JBCBZY010000384.1:0-2151 GCA_039815115.1 Pseudomonadota bacterium
ATAGCGCCAAGGCGGTTGCCTGGGTTCACGATAATATCGCCGATCATGGCGGTGATCCGCAGCGGATATTCCTGTCGGGGCAGTCGGCGGGGGCCTATAATGTCGCCATGCTGGCGCTCGACCGGCAATGGCTGGGACGGCTTGGCAAGACGCCGGATTTTATCAAAGGCGTGGCCGCCTTGGCCGGGCCCTATGACTTTTATCCGTTCACATCGGAAACAACCAAGAACAGTTTTGGTTCATATCATCTGCCAGAAATGACCCAACCGGTTAATTTTGTTCGCGCCGATGCACCGCCGCTTTGGCTCTCAACCGGGGTGGATGATACCGAGGTGAGGCCGCGTAACAGCCAAATATTGCGGGATAAAATACTCGAAGCCGGCGGTGATGCGGAATATGTGGAATATCCCGATATGGATCATATCGAAATCATGATGGCGATCTCCAAGCCGTTTCGTGGCAAGGGCCCGGTGCTCGATGACATGATTGCCTTTTTCGAAAGCCGTCCATGACGCGCGAAAAATCCGATGATGCCCCGCCGGAAAGTGCCGATGCGATCATATTGGCTGGGAGCCGCCCGGGCGGTGATGCGATGGCGAGCAGCCGGGGCATAGTGGTCAAAACACTGATCCCGGTGGCGGGCAAAGCGATGCTGGCCCATGTTACCGACACGTTATTGGGACACAAGACCATCGGCACAGTGCATTTGCTGGCGCAGGATTTCACGCCCTTTTGGGACAATGCGGACACCAAGTCTCTGGCGTCGGACAACCGCGTGGTTGCACAGACCAGCGCAGCGACCATCGCGACATCGATCGATACATTGTTGAACGGAGAAACAGCCCGCTATCCGATGTTGATTACCACGGCGGATAATGTGCTCTTGAACGACGCAATGGTCGATGACTTTTTGGGACATGCGACATCATCCGATATCGCCATTGCCGTGGTTGAGAAAGATGTGCTGCTGCGCCGCTATCCGGAATCAAAGCGCACCTGGCTGAAACTGCGTGGCGGTCATTATAGCGGGGCGAATCTCTTCTATTTCGGATCGCCGCAGGCGCGCCAGATATTGCGCTATTGGGCCGAGGTGGAGCAGGACCGCAAAAAAGGCTGGAAGATTTTGACGATATTCGGTCCATGGCTGCTGTTTCTGGCGGTGACCCGGCTGCTCACCATCGACCAGCTTGCGGACAGGGTCGGGCAAAAGCTGGGATTGACAATCAGAATTGTGAAGATGGCGCAGGCAGAGGCCTGTATTGATGTCGACAAGGAAAGCGACCTTGTTCAGGTGGAACAGATATTGGCCGATCGCGACGAGTGATTGCAGGCTCAGCCGCGTGCAAGATTGCGCCGGGCGGCGCGGCCAAACAGGAGCAATCGTACGATAGCGGCGATGACCATCGCACCGGCGGCTCCGGTCACGCCATAATATTGGAGCCCGACAAGCAGCAGGGTGATGAACAATACGGCCATGAAGGCTTGCAAATATAAAGCCGCGCGTGCTCCGCTGCCGGATAGCAGCGTGGGTTCATATATCGCGCCAGCAAGATCGATCGAGGCGGCCGTCGCCAGCAGCACCAGCAGCGGATAGGCGGGCAGAAATTCTGGCCCGGACATATAGAAGAGTGCTGGCTTGCCGACGACCAGCACGATCAGGATGACCGTGCCGCCGGTGATGAACAGCATCCGGCTGGCCTTGCGGAACAGAACATTCATGGCCTCTGCCCCCTGATGCGCGCGGATCAGATTGACCTCGGCAAATATCGCGCGCGACAGCAGGATGGAAATCTTGGTCATCGCGACGCTGAGCTGGCTGGCGAGGCGGTATAGGCCTGCGGCAGTGGGGCCGACAAAATAACCGACGATCAGGAGCGACACATGCTTGGACAGACCTGCCAAAGTAGATCCGAGATTGGTGATCACCAGAAATTCGCCAATCCCGCCATTTTCCCGCGCGGCCTGTTTCGCGGCCAGCAGGTTTCTTGGCGCCATCACGTCGCGGCTTTGCCAGGCCGCAAGCAGCCAATAGCCAATGGCATGAATGACTTCCGACAAAGCCCAGACGATGAGGAAATTGATCAGGGTCGGGTTGGTGAACCAGACGATCAGCGTCCCGATCAGGCGGACGATGGGAATGATTGCTTCGGC
>JBCBZY010000005.1:0-23411 GCA_039815115.1 Pseudomonadota bacterium
TCCGGTGCTTTCGCCAACCACCTGATCCGGCATGCCGCCGCCGCGATGACCACCGCCACCGCCGCTGCCACCAATACCGCCAAAACCGTTGTCGGGGCGGGTATATCTTTCTACTGGGGGGGCACTGTCACCTTGATATCCGTCAAAATTTTCATCGCCGAAGCTGTCGCGCTTATCCCGGCCTCTGCCACGCCGGTTCCTGTCAAAACCCATTCCTGAATCGTCTTTCACTTCGCCCAAAAACCATATCCAATGTCAGAGCGGACGATGTTCTGATCATTATCCCGCGCGAATCCCTATGTCCTGCGCCGCGCAACTATATAGAAAAACCACGGGTTATGCGAACAAAATTCCGCAAGTGGCGAAATTCGTCTTAACCAGGATTGGAATTGGCCCCGCCGGATGCCATCGTTAGCGATCTCAAAACAGGAGAGTTTTGGGATCGGCCATTGGTTCCTGTTTCTGGGCTTTCAACAATGCCATCACCGAACGCACCAGCACCCAGATCGCCAGGGCGATCAGAACCGGTATTCCGATTAGCACTATAGAGAGTATGACACCGACCACGCCAACAATGAGTCCGACAATGAATGTCATGATATGATATTGCAGATGGCTTTCTTCCCATGTATCCGCCACTTCATCCTTCCAGACAAATGCCAGTATCCCGCCGACAAGGCCGGTTATTCCGACGAAAAAGCCGGCAATATAAAGAAGCGAGATGATGGTCGACTTGTTCAGGTCGAAATTGCTGCCGGTTGATGGCGGATTCTGATCTGTCATGTTCTTCCCCAACTTTTGCAGATGGCCGATCGGATCGCGAGCGAACGACAATCTAGGTCTTGCTGTTTCAGTAGCGCTACGGCACATAGCATATTCATCGACGCCATGATGTCAATTTGTGCCCGGCCGCAGAAAGAGTTGAAATACATGTATTTTTGCGAAAATCAAAAATGGGTCCCGGAGCCGCCTGCAAGTTGTGCGTCCAAGACCGTCCAAAGCTGACCAGAGAGGCCTAATGTCCGTATATTTTCACGAAGAAGACTTGCCGAATGATGCACTGGCAGACGGACCTGTGGCAGTGGATACGGAGACCATGGGTTTGCAAACCCTGCGTGACCGGCTTTGTCTGCTCCAGATCTCGGATGGTGGCGGCGACGAGCATCTTGTTCGCTTTGGCGTCGATAGTGATTATGAAGCCCCCAATCTCAGGAAAATTCTGGCTGATCCCGGTCGGGTGAAGCTCTATCATTTTGCCCGGTTCGATCTTGCCGCGATCCAGCATTACATGGGCGTCATGGCAGAACCCGTTTTTTGCACCAAAATCGCATCCCGCTTAATTCGCACCTATACGGATCGTCATGGCCTCAAAGAGCTGGTTCGGGAATTGCTGGCCCAGGACATCTCAAAGCAACAGCAGTCGAGTGACTGGGGCGGACCGGAACTCAGCGAAGCGCAACAGGATTATGCAGCGTCCGACGTACGATATTTGCATCGCCTTAAGGAAGAATTGGAAATCCGGCTCGAGCGGGAAGGCCGGACAGAACTTGCCCAGGCCTGTTTTGACTTTTTGCCGCACCGCGCGCGTCTGGATATTGCGGGCTGGCCGGAAGTGGATATATTTGCCCATGCCTGAGCGGCTCGTCGGGCGAGAAATGCAACTGGTATTCAGCCTCGATAAACCCCGCTTCCTGTGAAACTGCAATATTATGACGACCGAAACAAACATTAGCAAAAGCAAGCGACAGGAGTTTGCCGCCCCTGGTGGCAACCATGATCGGAATATCCGGTTTCTGCGCATATTGCTGCCGGTATTTGTGGGTGCCCTGGGCGCCGTACTGGCCCTTGCACCCTTTACCATGGCCGGTGAACTAAGCTTTGTTCTCGACAAAAACAGCGTGGAAGTAGCAAAAGAACGCATGCGGGTTACTGAGGCGCTTTATCGGGGCGAGGATAGCCAGGGCCGACCATTTTCGCTAAAAGCCGGTTCGGCGGTCCAAAAAAGTTCAGAAGAAGCCATTGTCGAGCTGAGCAATCTTTCGGCCAGGATTCTGCTCGAGGATGGTCCCGCGCAAATTCGTGCGCAACAGGGCCGTTATGACATGGATCTCGAGAATGTTAGCGTTCCAGGTCCAGTTCAGGTGGAATCGGCTGGCGGATATCGTCTGACCACGAACAATGTAACGGTGGATCTGAAAAGCCGCACGCTGGAAAGTGATGAAGCGGTGGAGGGCCGGACCAATATCGGTACCTTCCGGGCAGATCAGCTGAAAGCGGACATGAATGCGCGAACGGTGACACTGGATGGCAATGCAAAACTGCGGATCGTGCAAAACGGATTGAGGGGCCGATAGATGAAGAAACTGACCAAAGCCGGCATGCTCGCGGGAACGCTCGCGGCCGCCGCTGCCATGACAATTTATGCAGGAGCGGCTCCCGCCCAGGTATTTGGCGGTCATAACTCCAACGCCCCCGTAAATTTTGATGCGGGCCGGATTGAGGTGCAAGACCGAGCGGATCGGGTGGTCCTGTCAGGCGCCGTGCGTGTTGAACAGGCTGGACTGGTGCTGAACTCGGCGCGCATGACGGTTGCCTATCGCAATACCGGCGGAGTGGAAGTGGACCGTATCGACGCCTCGGGCGGGGTGCGGATCACCAAGGATGGCGATACTGCCAGCGGCAATGCCGCCATATATGATCTGAACCGCCGACTGATCACTGTCGTGGGTGATGTTCGGCTGACTCAGGGGACTAATCGGCTGTCCGGAGGGCGTCTGATCATTGATCTGGCCTCGGGTCAATCCACGATTGACGGGCAGGCTGCCGGCAGTGGTGCATCTGGCGTCCGAAACTCCGGCGGACGGGTGTCCGGGACCTTTACCGTACCCCAACGGGACCCTGAGTAAACATAATTTCTGTTATTAAAACAGATGTTTGCCTTCGGCATGCACAAAGCTTGCCAAAATCCATTGGATTGGGGCAATATTAACCCTTAGACAAGGATTGAGGACGCAGAAAAGCGGCGAGGAACAAGAATTTTATGAATGATATTGCTGCCGTTGATCAAAGCGCCGCATCTGCGTCGGCCTCCGCCATGGCAAGTGATGCCATGGAACATGGTCTGGCTGTGGTATCGATTGCGAAAAGCTATGACAAGCGCAGCGTGTTGTCGGATGTGTCACTGTCTGTTGGGCGTGGGGAGGTAGTGGGTCTTCTGGGACCAAATGGTGCCGGCAAGACGACTTGCTTCTATTCCGTCATGGGCCTGGTCCGTCCCGATGCCGGCCGCATCATGCTGGATGGCGAGGATATCACTTCGCTGCCCATGTACCGCCGTGCCATATTGGGGCTCGGATATTTGCCTCAGGAAACTTCTATTTTCCGGGGTATGACGGTGGAGCAGAATATCTCTGCCGTGCTGGAAATGGTGGAAAGCGACAAGGTTGTCCGGGCGGAAACGCTCGACCGACTGCTCGATGAATTTGGCCTCACGGCGCTGCGCTCGTCCCCGGCTATGGCGCTTTCGGGTGGTGAACGTCGTCGCTGTGAGATTGCCCGCGCGCTGGCTGCAAATCCGTCGATCATTTTGCTCGACGAACCTTTTGCCGGCATTGATCCGATTTCCATCTCGGATATCCGGGATCTTGTCGTCCAGCTCCGGGAACGCGGGATTGGCGTGCTGATAACAGATCATAACGTCCGCGAAACGCTCGATATCGTCAACCGCGCCTGCATTATTTATGACGGGCAGGTTTTGTTTGCCGGAAGTCCCGAAGATCTCGTGGCAGATGAAAATGTCCGACGCCTGTATCTGGGCGAAGGATTTGCACTGTGATTATCGAGACTCGCATTTGCCTTGAAGGAACCTGGCGAAGATAATGGCACTGGGTCCACGCCTCGATCTTCGGCAGAGCCAGTCGCTGGTGATGACGCCGCAGCTGCAGCAGGCGATCAAGCTGCTGGCCTTGTCCAATCTCGAGCTGGAAACCTATATTTCTGATGAGCTGGAACGCAATCCGCTGCTCGAAACCGGAGATCTGACGGCGGAGAGAACCGGCGAGGGTGACGGTGCCGAAACGGATGCCGAACCGGTGGTTCAGGGGAGCGACGAAATATTGTCTTCGGGTCCTGCCGAAGCGGAATCGACGTTGGATATCGATGCTTCCGCTGATCAGTTTTCGAGCAATAGCCTGTCCGAGAGCGACGGGCAGCCAGCCGGCGCACTTGACGGCACATTGGGAATGAATGGCGCAACAGCGTCGGCAAGCGGTGCCGGAGGCGAGGCTCCGGATTTTGAAAATATGCTAGTCGCCGAAACGACGCTCGCAGAACATCTGATGAAGCAGGCAGGTGCAGTACTTTCGGGGGCCGACCTGTTCATTGCCCAACATCTTATCGATCAGATTGATGAGTGCGGATATCTGCAATGCGACTTGCTCGAATTATCGCACCGGCTCGGGGTTGGTCTGGAAGAAGTCAAGAAGGTACTGACTGCTGTCCAGAGTCTTGAACCCGTCGGCGTGGGTGCGCGTGACCTGTCCGAATGCCTGATGCTGCAGGCCAAAGATGCTGATCGCTATGATCCGGCCATGGCCTGTCTGCTCGACAATCTGGATCTGCTGGCAAAAGGCGCGCTGCCGCAACTCAAGCGAATCTGCAATGTCGATGATGAAGACATTATGGATATGGTATCCGAGATCCGCGATTATGATCCCAAGCCAGGCTTGCGAATCGGTGGCGGTGATGTTCAGGCGGTGGTCCCGGATATTTTCGTGGCGGAACGTCGCGGCAAATGGATCATCGAAATCAACAGCGCGACCTTGCCTAGAGTGCTGATCAACCGGACCTATTATAGTGAGCTCGAAGACGGGGCACAGGACAAGGCTTCGAAAGAGTGGTTGAATGATTGCCTCGCCGACGCCAGCTGGCTGGTCAAGGCGCTGGACCAGCGCCAGCGCACGATCACCAAGGTCGCGACCGAGATCGTGAAGCAACAGGAGAATTTCTTCCGCGAAGGCGTCGCGCATCTGCGTCCGCTGACCCTCAAGAATGTCGCCGATGCGATTGAAATGCACGAGTCTACCGTGAGCCGGGTCACGTCGAACAAATATCTCTCCTGCGCCCGCGGAACGTTCGAGCTCAAATATTTCTTCACCAGCGGGATCCAGTCTTCAACCGGCGGCGAGGCGGCGTCTGCGGAAGCCGTCAAGAGCCATATCAAGTCGCTCATAGACAATGAGGATCCGAAGAAGATCCTGTCCGATGACAAGCTGGTGAAACTGCTCAAGGCAGAAGGCTTTGACATTGCCCGGCGAACGGTCGCCAAATATCGCGAGGCGCTGGGGCTGGGCAGCTCCGTTCAGCGCCGCCGTCAGAAGGCGCTGCAGGGCAAGGCCGCCTAGGCCAGTCGGACAGCGTCCGCTTCGATCGACAGTTCGCCGACCAGATTGCCGGTCACGACCACCCGCTTTTCCACTGCATCAACCGGCGTGCGCAACAATTCCAGGCGATAGCTGTTGCCGTCATCGGCTTGCAGCACAAAGCCACCGGCACCGCGGACCAGCAATCCCGCATATTCGGTTTCTGACCGGACCGGATCCTTCATCGAATATCAGGCCTCGGCGAGCAGTTTTTCGCTGATGTCCCAAAGCCGTTCCGCGCCCTCCTCGTCGGCAATATGCGGGGCGCAATGGAGATAGGGCGGCGAGTCTTCGCTCATCAGCTGCGCCACATCACAATCCTCGCAATAGAGCCCGTGCTTGTCATCAAGCAGCGGTGAAGTGGCCGCCCAAAGCGTGGTTGTGCAACCTTGCGCAGGTGTCTTGAAAATCGCCTTTGCGCCCTCGCTCACTTCGCCATCCGGCCCAAGCCAGCCCAGTTCAATCTGTTCTTCCTTGGGCAAATGCCGTTGCAGCGGTGTGAAAATCCCGCCGGGATGGACCGAGAACGCCTGACCGCCAAACCCGGCCATGCGCCGACTGAGCGCGTTGGCAAACAGCGCATTGGCGCTCTTGGCCTGGGCATAGGCGACCCATTTGTGATATTCATTCTGCTCGAACTGGATGTCGTCCCACAGGATTCCGCCGCGCTTGTGGGCGATTGAGGACAGGGCCACCACGCGCGGTGCCTCGGCTTTTTCGATGAGTGGCAGCAGCGCCTTGGTCAGGGCAAAATGGCCCATATGATTGACGCCGAACTGGCTTTCCCAGCCCCCGCCATTTTTGGGGCCGACCCGCTCCAGCGGACAGGCCATGATTCCGGCATTGTTGATCAGCAGATCCAGCGCATCGACACTGTCATAAACCGATGAGGCAAAGCCGCGCACCGAATCGAGATCCGCCAGGTCCATCTGGGCTGATGACACATCGCCTTCGATGGTCGACAGATTCTCCTCTGCCTTGGCGGGATCGCGGACAGGGACGATTACCGTAGCGCCCTTGCTCACCAGTGCCCGGGTGGTTTCGAGACCGATGCCCGAATAGCCGCCGGTTACGATCGCGGTCTTTCCCGTCAGATCAATGCCAGCCAGCACGTCTTGCGGTTCGCTCTTGGCCGGAAATCCGGAGCCGAGAGGTATTTGGTCTGCTGCTGCCATGCTATTGATCCTTTTGTTACGGGTTGCCTGATCCCACTATTTCCGAAACCGGCATGTAATCATAGCCCAGATCATCTGCGACCGCCTCATAGGTCACATGACCGTTCCAGACATTCAGCCCTTCCGCGAGATCGGCATCGTCGCGAAGCGCCACTTCCCACCCCTTGTTCGCGATCTGCAGGGCGTGGGGGAGGGTCACATTGTTGAGCGCATAGGTGGACGTCCTGGACACTGCCCCGGGCATGTTGGCGACGCAATAATGGACAATGTCATCGACCACATAGGTCGGATCCTGGTGGGTCGTTGCCTTGGATGTTTCGAAACAGCCGCCCTGGTCAATCGCTACGTCAACGAGAACCGAACCGGGGCGCATGGTCGACAGCATCTCGCGGCTGACCAGTTTCGGTGCTTCCGCACCCGGGATCAGCACCGCGCCGATGACGAGATCGGCATCTGCGACGCATTCCGCGAGATTGGCCTTGTTGGAAAAGCGGGTCTTGGCACGGGCCTCGAAATAATGGCCAAGCGACTCCAGCACATCCGGGTTGCGGTCGAGGATGGTGACATCAGCACCCAGACCAGCGGCCATTTGCGCAGCATTGAAGCCGACCACGCCGCCACCGATAACGGTGACCTTGCCAGGTGACACGCCGGGCACGCCGCCCAGTAAAATGCCGCGCCCGCCATGCGCTTTTTCCAGTGCTGTTGCGCCCGCCTGAATCGACATCCGGCCGGCAACCTGACTCATCGGCTTGAGCAGCGGCAGGCCACCAGTGCCCGTTACGGTTTCATAGGCGATGCAGGTCGCTTTGGATTTCACCAGATCAGCGGTCTGTTCCGGATCAGGTGCGAGATGGAGATAGGTGAAGAGGATCTGACCTTCGCGGAGCATCGCCCGTTCCACGGCCTGAGGTTCCTTGACCTTGACCACCATGTCGCATTGTTCGAAAATTTCGGCGGCCGTATCGGCAATGGTCGCGCCAGCGGCAACATATTCCGCATCATCTGCGCCAATGCCGAGGCCCGCGCCGGACTGGACCAGCACGTCATGTCCATGCGCCGATAGCTCGCGCACCGATTCCGGTGTGAGACCGACACGATATTCATGATTTTTGATTTCCGTAGGGGTACCGACACGCATGGGAGGCTCCTGTTTCCTGTCCGAGTCTGAACCCTGGCTGTTACCAGTTCATGACAGATGTGGCGAGCGGCAATTGTAATATAATTACTCTATTCCGCAACTTTTCTTATCGGCACCGGCACGGTGCAAATATTGCCATAGCCGCCATGCGCCGCAATATATTGCAGCAGGGACGGGCTGTAACTTGCCAGATATTCAAAGCGCGGTTGCTCGGCGACCGGCAATTCGCTGGCGAGGCGGATCGACTGGATCGGGACATGCTGGCTTTTGTCTGCATAGAATCCGCCACCTTCGGTTCCGAGTGGCAGGTTTACCAGATGCTCAAGACCCGCAATCACGCGCCCGATATTGCCGAACTTCGTATCCAGTCCGCGCGCTTGTTCTCCGGCAATCACCGACAGCTCCGATCCGGTACCGGTATCCGGTGGATCATAATGGGCGGGCGACAGCGAGCCGCGACAGAGCAGGGGATAGCTGCCCTTGTCGGTACTGCCGATCGGCCAGCCCGCGCCAAAACCGACTTTTGCGCCGAAATTCTCATAGATGATCTTCATCAGCGGCTGGATCTCGGTGCCCTGATATGCGTTGCTGTAATCCACTGCGGCCTTCAGCGCCGCCATGTCGCGATCGCGGCGCTCGCCAATCGCCGCGTTATAATATTCGCTCTCTGGCACCGTCTCGAGATTTTTCGGCATCGGTTTCGACAGAGGCGAGCCGCCAAACTGGGTCACGAAGCCTTTGGACACCCGGTAGATGGCAGTGCCGCTCCACCAGCCAGCTTGCGCCAGCTTCCGCACATTCCGGACATGGCCGCCGGAGAAGCTGGCCGGCAATAACTGGATGACCGCCTGCCGCGGCTTGCCCTCGGCATCGTCAGGCAGGGTCATGACCAACAGATCGTTCACCGGAATCGGCAGCCAGTGCTCGGCGGGAGCCGCGGCCAGAACTTCTTCCGGTGTCGGGCCCTTTTCCTCCACACCCTCTTCTGAAAAATCGTCCTGCGCATGCACCGGCGAAGCGGGTGACAGATTGGCGGCAAGAAAGAGAAAGGGCACCGCCAGAATATATTTGGCGCTTCTTTTCATCATATTGGCTCCGGCAGGTGGGTGACACAGGTTACACCGTGTAACCCTTCCCGTTTAGTGACAGTGTTTTGGATTGCGATCATGGCCAGAGCATAAGTGCGTAAGGCGAATTAGGAAAGACCGCTGATGCCCTCGACGCGTCATGGCTGTCTCGAAAACTGCCTGTACTCCTGCGCAGGCAGGAGTCCATCTCCGGCGCTTCCCAAATGGCGCGACGTCAGAAGATGGGCACCTGCCTCCGCAGGTGCACAAATGTCTTCAATCCGCCGTCACCCTTCTGACCGGCACCGGGATATTGCAGATATCCGCCCCGCCCGCCGGTTTGATAAAGAAGGGATCCCGACGATTGGCCCGGGATTCTGCATAGCGCGCGAAGCTGGGGCCAGCTGTGTCGAGATACTGGAATTTCGGCTGCTGTTGGGCGGGCAATTCGCTGGCGATACGAATGGCCTTGATCGGCACACGTTTCTCCGGATCGGCATAAAAGCCCAGTTGCCCCTTGCCGCGCGGCAGGCTGGAGAGATGTTCCATGCCCTCTACAATTCGCCCGACCAGGGCAATATTGCGATCCAGATGACGCGGAGCGTGTCCGATGACAGTGTAGAGTTCAGCCCCGGTGCCGGTGTCAGGCGAGAGATTGCGACCGACACCAACCATGCCGTAGCAGTGAATGGGCCACTTGCCTTCCCCAATCTCATCAAAGGCAATTGGCCAGCCTTTTTCGAAAATATCGCCGTCCAGCACATAAGGTGTCTGAGCCACCGCTACCGACGGGATGTCGGAATTTTCGGGAGCTGGCCCTTCTTCGTCAATGCGATCAAGTTCCCACTGAAAACGTTCTTCAAATAACGCCAGCAGCGCGGTGACTTCGACCGCACTGGGTTTTACACCATACGCACTCTCCGGCACCACCTCGAGACCCTTTGGTAACGCCTTCTGCTCGGCCCCGCCGGACTCCGGATTATCATACCCGGCATCACCCCACTGCACGACATAATTGTCCTGCACCCGGTTGACGCTGGTGCCGTCCCAGAAACTTGCAGCCGCCAGCTTGCGGATATTGCGTATCCAGCCTTGCGAGAAGGGCGGCGGCATCAACTGGATGATCACCCTGCGTGCTTCGCCCTTTGTATCGGGTTCCAGATCCATGACCAGCAGGTCGGACGGCGCGATCGCTACCCACTCGCTCGCCAGGGCCGCATCAACAATCGCATTGGGGCTGGGATATTCCTTTGGTGCGTTTTCTTCGGCCATGACCGGGATGGTGGAGCTTATCGCGAACAGCGCAGCCAGCGGGGCGAGCAGGATGTTTTTTGTCATCCGCGGACCTTAACCGCAACCTATGACTTGCGAAAGAGCGATTCCCGCACTAGGGGAAGCGGCGCTGTCTGATTATCGACCATCGCACGGATCAGGGGGCACATGCGGAGTCGTGGCAGAGTGGTCGATCGCGCACG
This sequence comes from Pseudomonadota bacterium, assembly GCA_039815115.1. Taxonomy (GTDB): domain Bacteria; phylum Pseudomonadota; class Alphaproteobacteria; order Sphingomonadales; family Sphingomonadaceae; genus Parasphingorhabdus. Next base: position 10,279 of record JBCBZY010000005.1, read on the forward strand.
CTTGGAAAGCGTGTATAGGGCAACCTATCGAGGGTTCGAATCCCTCCGACTCCGCCACTTTTCTCTATCTGTCTATTCCCGAAAGACTCGAAAATCAGCACCGGGAAATGCTGGGTGATACACGATGGGGACTTTGTCTATCAGGAAGATATTCTGACTTGTCGGGTAACTACGCCGGAGACCCGCTTACTAAATCTGACTGCCAAGGCAGGCGTCAAAAACTACCGTGTCCAAACACCCGGCCGGACGCCAATTTGCGCGGTTTCGATCCAGCGGGAATAGTAGGAAACATCCACATAGACGCCTGGCATATTGGCAATTCCGCAGCCCTTTCCCCAGGACACTAGGCCGACCAGGCGGACCGTGCCGTCCGGGCGTCGTCTTACCAACGGCCCACCACTGTCTCCGCGACAGGAATCGCCGGCTATGTCATCGTCCCCCGACCGGACCCGACCCAAACCGCAGATCATGCCTTTTCCCAGGCTGTTCCTCAAACTCCGGTAGTTTTTGCAGCTCTCGAGCGACAAATAGCGAACCGGAACATAGTGCAACTGTGAAGGCACGCGCTGAATGGCACCAAATTTGTCGAGCCGGACATTCTCTGCTCCCACGACCAGCGGCCCGGTCAATCCCCAGCCAAAGACCTGAAGCGTTTCCGTTTCGCGCAGACGCTGCTCGCGCACCCGGTTATTGTGCAGCCTGATAGATTTCAGAGCGCCCGATTGAATGGATCCTGTTTTTCCGCGAGTTGATATTCTGATGAGCGCGATGTCAGCCTTCTTTTTCCCGATCTTGTATTTCCGGTGAATCACGACGGCATCAATCGGGTAGGTTGCCCCGCCGCCGGTCAGGCTCTGGCTACCCATGCGGACCCGGCGGTATTTGAGGATGTTGTGGATCTTCTTTCCGGTGAACAGTTTCCCGGTCACACAATGTGCCGCAGTGATAATCCAGAGTTCACCCAGATAGGCACCGCCGCAGCGATGCTGACGTTCAAATTCTCTTCGCTCTTTCAGATATTTCTTCTGTTCCCCTTTGGGATTCTGCGCCGCAATCGGGGAGAGTTTGTCATCATGTTCGATTTCGTCTCTGGTATAGGGAACGGTCGAATATATCTGCACCTGCCAGGGCGCATAACCAGGCGGAGCCTGTGATCCGCGGATGATCGGAGCCGCTCCTCTGGAGGGATATTCATCCCCTTCATTCTCCGGCAAAATGACGGGGCCTGATGGCCTGTTCTCGGGCGGCGGCGGACCGGGCTGTGCGGCCCCCAGAGTCAGGAAGGAGATCGCCGATAACGCGGGAAGTGTTTTTCCAATCACGGTTATTGAAAGGCTTCTGCGCGCCGGTTGCAGCGCGCTTCACGCTGCGTATCAGTCTCGCCGTCATTTTCCGGCAAGGCTACGGAACTCATGCCAAACCGGTTGATCTCTGCCGGTGACATCCAGTGCATGTCACTGGCCGAAGCGGCATTGATGGTGAACCAGTAAAAATCGGCAGCAATGCCAATGGCTGCAAAATATTTCAGGAAATCTTCGTGATCTTCATGATCGCGCGGCAAACTGTTCGCCGAATAGGCGGGCGGACCGACGTCTTCCCAGCTGTGCACGCCGATACAGGCACCGGGCTCGATGATCCGGTTGGTGCCCGCCAGGAAAAAATCCGTGCCGCCCGAGGCAATCAATCCAACGGACGGAACAATTGTCGTAAACTTGTCCTGATGCAGCTTCCAGGCCGCATCCATATAGTCATTGTCATCGTCCGATCCGGGCACGTTCAGCATCACCAGGGTGGTGATATCGCCATTGGTTCGCCGTACAGCATTGATATGATCACCCGAGTCAGGGACCAATGTTCCGGAAGCCAGGAAAAAACCCGGAGCGGCCGTCAGTTTGAACGATTCATCTTTATCTGCCAGGGCCGGGAACAGAGGTGCAAGGGAGATCAAAAAGAACAGGATTATTCGCGCCATGATATGCACCCTTCATAAAAACCAAGTATTTTGAGATGCTTGACAGTCCACACAATGCTTGAAACCATGCAAAATTGCAAGCAAGGTGCCCATGATATGGCAACTGATCCAGAGTGCTATCCCTATATCAGGCGTTTGATGCGGCTATTGATCGTCGTAGCTCTGCCCCTTTTTGCGGCCTGTTCCACAGAACCCCAATTCGGCCAGGCTCCTCCCAGTCTGCAACCAAAAATCATCCCGCAAAGCCTGCCTGCCAATGGTGTTGAGGTGGCGGCCTGGACGCGCGACGACCGGTTCATAATTACCGCAGTAGGCGCTACCCGCTCCGTGACGATATGGGATGTCGCGAACGGACATATTGTCGACCGCCTTCGGCTGCCAGCCGAGAAGGGGCAAACCGGCGAACTGATGGGGCTTCGCTCAATCGAGTTATCCGCGGATGGACAGACGGCCATAATTGATGCCGTTTCCGCCAATTATCTGGAGGATGAAAAATATGGCCCTCCTCGCAATCGCAGATATTCTCTCGATCTGCGCAGCCGGAAGGTAACCCCGGTAGCTGCGCCGAATGACAAAATCATCCGGGATGGAAATGACATTGAATGTGCACTGGAAGCGCTGCAGGTGATCTATGAAGATAGTGACACGATGTGCCTGTATGACGAAGCGGACGAGGAACCCCGGAATTTCGAGGAAGCCGTCCAGTATGCCAACGCGCATTTGCCGGCTCTGCCCGGATCGCACGATGGAAACTGGACCTTGCAAAGGCTGCCCGTTGAGGAGGCGGAATCCAGTTCCGGCACAGATGCCGGAGGCCTGTTGCTGGTCAGTGAAACAGATGGTGAAGAGCGTGAACTGACGCACAATCGACTGGCAAAATTCGATGCGGCGTCAATGTCTCCCGAGGGGCGCTGGGTGGCGATGAGCAATGACAAGATGGATTATGACGATGACATTGGCGCAGACGTATCGATCATCGAAATTTACGACGTCCAATTAGCCAAATTTGCCCAACAGGTCAGAATTTTGGGCGATTACAACCAGACCAACTGGATGTCGGACGACGAGTTGCTTGTGACTCAGATTTCTTCAAGCGGAGATCGCTGGCCAGAAGATGTGGAAAATCGTGGTCCGCCTCCTGACGCGATCGTGGTGGATGCCGCAAGTGGCAGAATCGAAAGAAGTATCGAGGCGCGCTGCTACATGAAGCCGATTCCCGATCATGGCTTTATTGGCGCCGGTCTTGCAAATTGCCGTGCTGTCGAAGGCGACGATTTCGGTCTTCAAAAATATGACCCCGAAACAGAAATCTGGGAGGCTTTTGGTGCTCTGGAAATGCCGGAGGGAGCGCTCGTCGATCTCCTGGCATTGTCAGCTGATGGCCGACGAATTGCGGTCACTGTAAAATTTGAAAATGGACAAATCGTCGGCAATATTCTGGATTCCCGCACAGGTGCTCTGCTATTTTCCAAGCTCTTCGAGGATGTTTCCTTCACAGCCAATATGTCCTTTGCACCGGAAGGCAATAGCCTGTTTGTTTCCGGCAATGGCAGAGTTTTCCTGTGGCGGGTCGACAAGGATGAATGGGGTCCATCGTCGCTCACATCGCTGGATACAACCGTTTTGGAGCGGCGCGATGCAATTTTGGCCGTGGCCGGTCTAAATGATGACGCGATAAGCCTTTACAATTTTGAAACCGGAGAGACTTTGGCAGCGCTCGAATTCGGCAATGTTTCGGGGGGCGGGTTTTTCCCTGACAAGCCCTTGTTCTGGGCCTTTTCGGCTGAGGATGGCCTGCGGATTTGGGATACGAGAAACTGGTCGGTTGTTCTCACGACATATTTTTTCGCCAATCAGGGTTATCTGGCAGTCACACCCGAAGGACGTTATGACAGCAACATCCATCCCTATGACGCGAAATTTCGATGGCTGGTGCCGGACCAGCCCTTCGCGTCACTGAACCCCGATGCCTTCAGCCGCGACTATTATGCACCGGGCCTGACCGAACGGTGGATTGCATGTTCTGTTGCAACAAACTGTGCGGACAATTTTGAAAGACTCAAACCGATCGCGGAACTCGATCGCAATTTGCCGAATGTGGAAATCATCAGGGTGGAAGAGGGAGAAAACCCGGCTGAAGCGGTCGTCACGCTGGAGATTAGCGCGCCGGTGGGTCACAAGCCCGCTGGCGATGACAACCACGGCGCTGTGTTTGACCCGCGCATCTTCCGCAATCACCAACTGGTGTTTCGCCAGACCGGCAAAGGTCCCCGCAAACAGCAATCCATGGAAAGCTGGCGCATGGTCAACATGCTGGATCCGGGCGCAGCAGAATTTGTGGACGGCCGGTATCGACTGCAGGCCAGCGTGCAACTGGCAACCGGCAGCGAACCCCATGAAACATCGCCATTGATCACGGCTTATGCCTTCAACGGGGACCGGATCAAGAGTGAGACCGCCCAATATCTCTATCAACGACCCGCTGTCCGAATACGGAAACCAAGGGCATTCGTGATTACAATCGGGATTGATCATTATCAGGAACAGCGGCTCAACCTGAACTTTGCCGGAAATGATGCGAAGCTGATGGGTGAACGATTGGCTAGCGTTCCTGGCTATGACACACGTCGATTGACGATTGCCACAGGAGAGGTGGAGAAATCCCAGCCGAACACAACAAATATCAAACTCGTTTCACGGGGCGTATTTCGCAACATTCTCACCATACTTGCCGAAACGGAATCGGCCGCGGCCAGGGACAGTCTTGCAAAACAGGGCATTGACTCGGCGATGCTGGAAAAAGCGGGACCGGACGATCTGGTTATCGTCAGCTATGCAGGGCACGGCTGGACGGACCCACTGGGAGAATTTTATCTGGTAACCTCGCAGGCATCCTGGTCAGATGTCGATGGATCGCCTCAGCTCGACGGGCTGGTGTCATCACTCGAGCTGGCGAGCTGGATGGCAAATATCGATGCCGGGGCGATGACTTTGATCATCGATGCCTGCCACTCTGCGGCGAGTGTGGAAAACGGCAGTTTCAAGCCTGGGCCACTGGGCGATCCGGGTCTTGGACAGCTGGCGTTCGACAAGGGCGTTCGTATTCTTACGGCGACCCAGGCCGATGATGTCGCGCTGGAGGACGCCAATCTCAGGCAGGGCCTGCTCACCTATGTTCTGGCTGCGGAGGGCCTGACCGCCGCTGGTGGCAAGGCCGACCTTGATGGCGACCAGCGGATCGAAATGACCGAATGGCTCAACTATGCGGTCCGCCGTTTGCCGGTGTTGCAAAAGGATGCTCGGGTCGATGGAATCCGGACGGCCTCGGTGGTCTTTTATGATCTCCCCGCAAATCGGGTTGAGAAAAAGATTCAGGAACCGTCACTGTTCGATTTCAATATCCGTTCGAGCCCTATCGTCCTGAAGGCGTCAGCAGAATGAGGAGCCTTGTTTCCCTTTTCGCACTTTTGTGGGTGACAGCTCTTCTGTCGTCCTGCTCAGCCGGGCAATCGGTTGAAGAACCGGAGATTTCCGCCAGCGTCAAAACACTCGATACCAGGCTTTCCAGTGTTTACGGCCTGTTTGTCGGCATTGACGAGTATAAGTTTTCGCGCACCAGCCTGCGTTCATCAGAATTTGACGACCTGCAGGGAGCGGTTGGCGATGTTCTGCGCTTCAAGGCGGCATTTCGGAAAATTTACGGGGTCGAACTGGATCAGGCCACCAACGCCAGTTGCGAAACATCAAATGGTCTGTCGACCACTCTGACCAATTCCTGCGCGACACGCGCCAAAATTCTGGCTGCGCTGGATGCCCGGATTGCCGCTCTCAAGCCCGGAGATACCCTGCTTTTCTATTTTGCCGGACATGGATCACAATATCAGGATGATGAAAACTACGATCAGGATACGGGATATAACGGTACGATCCTGCCATATGATGCCCGCAATCCGAATGGATCGCCGGGGGAAATATTCGATATCGAGCTCAAGGAAAGAAAGGATCGTGCGACCGCGGCCGGCATCCATTTTGTCTCGATTTTCGACAGCTGTAATTCAGCTACAGCCACTCGCGCCGGAGCCAATGGCCAGTCGCGCAGCGTTCCGCCATATTCTGGCACGATGCCGCAAATTCAGACAACGCCAGCGCCTGTACCGGTTGATAACGGCTATTGGGTGCATCTGGCTGCCGCGCAGGATGGCGAAGAAGCGCAGGAAACCTCGGACGGCTTGATCGGCCAACGTGCCGGTGTGTTCACCAGCGCGCTGATCGACACGCTGCGCACGCCCGGCATGCGTTACGCGACATTCGGAGACATCATAAGCGAGGTCCAGCTCAGAGTATCGAGAAGTGGTCATTCCTCGCAAACGCCATCAGCAGAAGGGGAATTGACGGCTGCCTGGGGGTCACGGTCCCGGTCAACCATCCTGTTTGAGGCAAATTACCGGGATGGCGTCGTCGAGCTGCTTGCCGGTTCCCTGTCCGGCATGACCGTCGGTTCGGCCTTCGCTTTTTACGGCTCGCAGAAGGATGCGGTCAGCAAAACCGGCAAGCTGGCGACCGGGCAGATAACAGAGCTCAACCCCGCATCGGCGCGAGTCAGAATACAGTCGGAGGTTTCGGCCGAGCTTCCCGAAAAAATGTTTGCCGAAGAAACGGCCCATTTCTTCGCCCCGGACATGCTGAAGGTCAGCACCAGGATCCCGGCTGGTGCCGGAGGCGACACGGTTAAGCGCGCCATCGCGAGCATGGCCTTTGCCCAACTGGCGGAAGACGGCCCTATCCAGATCAGCGGTTTTGGGGAGGATGCCCGGCAAGCAAGATTGCAAGCCAAGGAAGGCACGATAATCGCTGATCTTGGGGACATTGATGATGCGGATTTTGTCGACAGGCTGGAAGCGGAGCTGAAGAAGATTGCCCGGGTCAACCAACTGCTCGCCTTGCGCACATCCAGCCCGACCCGTCAGGCACAGTCAAGCTTCGGTGCCGTGGATTTTTGTATTGCACCAGAGGGATACCGGCCAACCGGCTGTCCTCCACTGAAAGAAGGCGGCGTCAGGCATATTGATTTGAAAGAGAAAACCGTTGCCACAGTAATCAATCGTGGCGACAGGCCAGCGTTCATTTATCTGTTGGCCATCGACCCGCAAAACGGGGTCGTGCTGGTTCTGCCGAGACCGGGCGAGGTAGATCAGAAAATCGAACCTGATCGCCCCTATCGTCGTGGCCCGATGTCATTCCAGGTTCCCGGCCCCTATCGGTTCATCACGATTGCCAGTGAAAAACCTGTTCGGGTGGACGCCTTTCAGCAGAGCGGAAGCGGGGTAAGGAATATCGATACCTGCACTTCTCCGCTTGAAAAATTGCTCTGCTCCGCCAGTCAGGGGATACGCGATCCCGAGGTATCCGAGATTGGTGACTGGTCGGCGGCGGTGGCATCAGCAGTTGTTGATTGAGGATATGATGGGAAATCGGGCAGGACTGACATTGTTGACATCATCGCTGCTCCTCGTTGCGCTGGGAAGCTGTGATCGGAAACCATCGCCTTCAACGGAAGAGGCAGCAACTGCGACTAAAACCGGGGGTTCCAGTCGGTCGGAACGGTGCCAGGCGCGATTGGCAAAGGATGGCGGCGGACGCATAGTTGGCGGAAAACCCGCCAAACCGGGCTCGGCACCCTGGCAAATCGCGATCATGTCCTCCCCTGATTATAGCCAGGCGGAACGTCGATTTGACGCGACTCTGGAAGCAGGCGACGAGTGCAAGAACTATCTCGAAGAGCGCGAAGAGTTTGAACTCTCCCACAAATGCGGCGGATCCTATATAGGCGACGGCTGGGTTGTCACGGCGGCACATTGTGTCGACAAAGTCTCTGCTCCCGATGGCAGCGAGGGCGATGCAATCAGTGATCGCTACCTGATCATCGGCACGCAAAATCTGACGGTGGCCGACAGAAAATTTGCGCTGGATGCCGTGGTCATCCACAGCGGCTACAGCCGGACCGGAAAAATGGACGATATCGCGGTGATCAAATTGAGCGACGATTCCCAAACCAGATCACATATTGCCGACTTGATTGCGCAAGGGCGCCTTGCTGCCATCGACGTGATGCGCCCATCCGATCGCAATTTCGAGTCCAGGGAAGACCTGAGGGTGACAGGATGGGGTTATATGGGTCAGCGGAACGCAAACCGGGATTTTCAGCGGTTGCGTGACAGCGAGGGCGAGCTGCAACGCAAGCCGGCCGCGCTACAGCAATTGACGATAAGCTATCTGGATAATGCGCTTTGCGAGGAACATTATCGTGACATTGGCGCGGGAAGCCTGTGCGCCGGGGCCATTATTTCGGACGGGAGCGTGGGCGCTGGCAAGGATAGCTGTCAGGGCGATAGCGGTGGCCCGCTGACACGGCTTGATGACGGCAACAGGCGCACACTGGTCGGTATCGTTTCGCGTGGCAAAGGTTGCGGGGCGCCGGAAATTCCCGCCGTCTATGTCCGGATATCCCATTATGCCGACTGGATTGAAGCCGCCAGAAAGAACGCGAAACCGGCGTCCGTCACGCGCTGGCCTGAACAAGTGCAAAACTGAGCAGGCTCGGGCACGTTTGCGCCTGAGCCGAGAAATTCTAACCTGCCGACCGGGTCAGCAAAGGCTATCTGTCATCTTCACCGGTACGATCATCTTCGCCGGTGCGATCATCTTCGCCGGTGCGATCATCTTCGCCGGTCCGATCGTCCTCGCCCGTGCGGTCATCCTCCCCAGTGCGGTCATCTTCGCCGGTGCGATCGTCCTCACCGGTAGAACGATCGTCCTCGCCGGTGGTACGATCATCCTCCGTCACATCACTGTCAGCGGCCTGTTCCTGGCAGGCTGCCAGTCCCAAAGATGCAGATATCACAATAGCTGCCATTGTTGTTTTGCGCATAAGTTCTGGTCCCCTCTTGGTTTTACAAGACCCGTTTAGATGAAACCCATGGTGTTTACCAGTTTGACATAATCAGGCTCGTCACGAACAGGATCAAGCAGCGGGTCGGCATACAGGGATGTGAGCCCGGCATCGCGCAAACGCCAGGCTTCATTCAACGCCGCCATGGAACGGGCATTGTCACCCCATTGTGCATAAACCTGGGCATATTGGTAATGGCTTTTGTCCCCATATTCCGCCTGCAATTCGGCGAGAGCCGCCTCTGCTTCCGATCGTCTGTTTTGCTTGCTTGCGATAATCGCGTAGCCGGGCAAGCGTCTGACTTTGCTCATTTTTCTGGAAAATGACTCATAGGCCGCGTCCAGATCCCCAAGCTGCAGCTGGGCAAAGCCCAAAAGCGAATAGTAGTTGCCGATGTCCGGATTGAGAGCAATTGCACGCTGATAGGCACGGATCGCCAGCTCATATTGCCGGCCAAAATAATGGATGTCTCCTGTTGCGCGAAAAGCCCTCGAATTGAGCGGGTCCAGTTTCGATGCGCGTAAAATCGCTTCGCTTGCTGAAGGATAATCGCGCAATCGTGATTTGAACGTTGCATAACGGCTCAACTCGTCGGCATCGCCAATACCCAGCGCATAGGTACGGTCATAGGGTTCGCGGGCGGATTTCATGTCGAGCTTGCCGGATGCCAGTGCGAAACCAAGTGCCGAATGACCCGCAGCAAGTTCCGGCACCAGTTCGGTCGCATTTCGCGCGGCCAGTACCGCTTCGTCATACAGACGCACCCGCTCTTCAAAATCGGCATAGAGATTGCCGATGATTGAAAGCGTGCGGGAGCGCGCCGCGGCGGCAGTGGCATATTGCGGATCAATCGCCAAGGCTTCATCAAACCGGGCAAGGGCTTCCCGGTCAGACTGTTCATCGATCGCCGCCTCATATAGTTCCTTGCCGCGGAGATATGCATCAAATGCGGCAATGCTGTTTGTTCCGCCCAGCTGTGCTGTTCGCTCGTCCTCTCCGCCATCGTCCATGACCGCGGCGAGAGATGTTGCGACCGCTGCGGCAATTTCGGACTGGACTTCGAATATATCGGTCAGTGGGCGCTCGAAACTCTGACTCCATTTGCTCGAACCGTCGCGCCCGTCGCTCAAATCAGTTGTGATTTTCACCCGGTTTCCGACCTTTTGGACATTCCCGTCCAGAAGATATGCCACACCCAGCTTGTCGGCTATTTCTTCCGCACCGCCCTTGTGCCCGCGAAACTCGTCCGAAGACGTTTGGCCAACCACCTGCAACAGTTTGTTCCGCGACAATTGTATCCGGATTTCCGAGGTCAGCCCATCAGAGAAATAGTTTTGCTCCGGGTCGCCGCTGAGATTTTCAAACGGCAGAATCGCCACTCCCTTGTCCGCATCAGCACGAGAAAAGGGTTGGGCGAACCAGGCCGTCACACCGACAGCAGACACGGCGAGTGCGCTGCCGCCAAGGACCAGATTTCGGCGCGTAACAGAGGCAGGGGGAAGTTCCCGTGAATGCCCATGGCCGGAAAATTCATGATCATCATGCAGTGCGGCAACGGCGCGCAGCATCTTTCCGATTTCGACATCATTTGCGTCGATTCCGGATTTTGAAATATCGATACACTGAAACTGGCCAAAACCAAGTGGTGGTTCGCTGCCATCCAGAGATAGCGGAACCAGTCGGCCGCTGTCCCGTCCGCGAGTCGCTTCATCATGGACCCAGTGCGAGTTTACCGAAGTTTCAGACCAGAGAACGACCACGGCGCGCGCCCGTTCCAGTGCGGTTTCCGTTGCATTGGCAAAGCGCTCACCGCCTTCCAGCAAGCCGTCCCACCATACGGAAAAGCCGGCACGCTCAAGCACATCAATCACCGCCCTTGCCCTTTTCTGATCGGTTCGGGAATAGCTCAGGAAAACGGTGGTTTCGCTCTTCCCGGCTGGATGCGCGTCGTCCGACATATCAAGGCCTACCCCGTTCAACAGCTGGATCGGAAATTTCTACTGGATTTGCAATCGCTTGTAAAACTCTAGTGTGCACTGCATCGCGCAAGCCTATTGTCTGGCGGCCCGTCAGGTCGCCCGATCAGGATCCGTAACGGAGAGGTTCATCGACACGGTTTGAAATCATCCTATACCGGCACAGTAATATGTTTGCCGCCGAACACGGCCTGCCAATTCTCGATTTCCGCAACCACGACATCATCGGTCGCGTGAACCAGTTCGGTAACCCTGCCATAGTCCAGAGCGTTGTCCGGTGCGGTCAGCAGCAGCACAATTCGGCTTTGGATTGCATCAAGCTTTTCTGCCGTAATTTCCGAGATGGCCGCAAATCGCTCGAAGTCGCCAAAATAACGGATACCCGCAATCGCTGCCCCGAATGTCGGAAACAGGACTCCGAGAACAGTGAATGTTTTGGACAGTTTTCCAACAAACCCGCCGTCCAGAATATGGATCGAGGAACCCAGTTTCAGCAGCAGGTAGGTCGCGACAGAAATCAGCGCCAGTTTGAACAGAAATTCGGAAAACCGGTCCAGATTATGATGTACATTTTGTAACCGCCTGGCCTTGGCGAAATGATAATCGCGCTGAGGCGTCACGTGACATTTGTCCAGTGTCTCCAATGCTGCACGCAAATATCCTGTTGTCACCCTGGCCCGGGGCAGGCCGATGTCGCGAAGCGCCTGTCTGACATACCATTCCGGCCAGGATGTGTCGGTACTCCTCGGCCATCGACCGGGGGATCTTGCAACGCCAAGGATCAGCAGCAGTGGGCTGTGGCGGAAATATTCTGCAACCCGGCGGGTTTCGAACCATCGTTCATGCCAGCGATATTTCTGACCGCGGTAAGTGATGATAACAATGGCCACCAGCAAGAGGAATTCAAACAGGGCAAATCCCCATTTTTGCTCGGGAGGCACAAGCGGCAAGTAAAGGATGCCGCCCACGATCGCGAGCGCGGACAACAGGAAATTCACAATCATTCCTGCACGATAATGGTCAGAAAGACGGGCCGAGATGCCATCGGCCCATGCAAAGGATTTCAGGGCAAAGCCCGTGATTTTCCGGGTGAGAGCCGGGTCCGCGCCAGGAAGACTGGTGATGGATTCGGTCAATTCTGCACCACTTCCTTGCACTATGTCATCCGGTTCTTCATAGATTTGAACAAGCGAACGGAAGCGAGATGTTTCGCCCGAAAACAATGCTTCAATGCGGCGATAGGCATGTACCAGACGGGAGCTGCGTTCACGCCATTGTTCATTGCTCAATGTCGCCAGGCCCTGACCATTCCTGTCTTGTGCGGATTGCAGCACTCCTTCCGGGCGAACCACATCCTTCACAAGCGCCGAAACGCGGGTATCCGGTTGTTTGTCTGCGTCCGCTTTGCGCGACAAGGCCAGAGATTCCGGTGCATGGAGGATCCGCCAGTTTTCCGGCTCCACCGGATCTACCCAGATGACCGGGGCGCCAAGATCGAGCGCCGTTGCCACAGTGTGACCGGCCCCGCCGATATTGGCGGTGCTAGCTCCGTCCCAAACCGCGATCAGAATATCCGATTGTTCGATCAGGATCCGGCCGGCAAGTTGCGCGCGCTGCGCACTTTCCACAGCAAAAGCCTTTGCCTTTGCAAAATCATCTGGCTTGTCAAGCATCGCCAGATAGAGTTCTGCGATCGCTTCATCCTGATCCGCAAGCTGAAACAGTCTGGCCTGCCCGGCTACCTGATCAATATTCTCGGCGCGTTGTTGCGTCGATACATTGCTGGCCTTTTGGCCGGCCAGCAACGCCCTGGCATCCGCGGCGCTATCCGGCATGGCGTTGATAGCCAGGTTCACATTTTTGCCAAATGGCAGCGGGCTAATCAGCTCCCAGTCTCTGGCCAGGGCCAGATTGGCAGCGACCTGATCAGTTCCATCGACCAGCAACGTATGCAGACGGGTAGGTGCGATGGGCGTCTTGTCAATCGGCGAATCCACTTCGGCGGTTGCGCCATCAATCGAGTCGAATATGTCCCTGATCACGGTTTCGATCTGGTCAGCATTGGCGGCATAGAGCGGATGATCCGACCGATGCCCGGTTACGCCCACGCTCAGTCGGATACTGGGCGGCGGTGGAGCAGAAATGACGTTCATGATTTCTTGCTCATTGGCGCACCGAACCGGTTCATTTTCCTGAGGATGACCATAGCCGCTCCATCATGAGATACGTAAATGAA
>JBCBZY010000356.1:0-2696 GCA_039815115.1 Pseudomonadota bacterium
AACGGCCCGCCTGACCTGATCCTTTCCGGCGTCAATCGCGGAGCCAATCTGGGTGAGGATGTCACCTATTCCGGGACCGTATCGGCGGCGATGGAAGGTGCGTTGGCCGGAATTCCTTCAATTGCCCTCAGTCAGTGCTATGCCCGGGGTGATCTCGGCAATGACGTTCCGTTCGATGCAGCGCTGCACTGGGGCGAAAAGGTCCTGCGGCCGCTGATAAAGCAGAGCATGGATCACCGAACGCTGGTAAATATCAATTTTCCTGCCGTTCCCGCGAATGATGTGAAGGGTGTGCGCGTGGTCTCGCAAGGCATCCGCGACTATGGACGGTTGCAGATCGTCAGCAACCGGGATCCGCGGGGATTTGAATATCACTGGTTCGGACTGGGCCCCATGGTCGAGACGCCCGCGCACAGTACGGATCTTGAAGCAACTGCAGATGGTTATGTGTCCGTAACACCGCTGCATCTGGACCTGACTCACTATGAGTCGATGGACAGTTTAAAGAGCTTGTACGGCGACTGACACCGTCGATCATCGGTCAGAAATCTGTCATATGACAAATAAAAGCCCCGCCAGATTGCTCCGGCGGGGCTCTTGTTTGATTATCTTGATAGACTTAAGCGTAGCTGACTTTCACATTCGCTTTGCGCTGGCGCCGCATAGCGCCGCCGACGGCACCAAAGCCAAAGATCATAAATGCCCATGTGGCTGGTTCAGGAACCGCAGTAAAGGTAATAGATCCGCTGAAACTGCGCGGGATAAAATTGGCTCCAAAAGCATAATCTTTGCCCACGCCATTCAGGATCGTCAGATCCCCGTTTGTAGCGCGAACATCACCCAATGGGCCGCCATTGTGATATCTCACGCTGCTGGGACCGGTGCTTGTGATATAAAATCCAACAACGCTATTTGCGGCGACCGAGAAATCGGTGATGTCAAATGCATCAAAAACAGTTCCGGCTGATCCGGTTACGCCAGCAAATGTGTCGCGCAGCGTCCATCCTGCCGCACTGTCGGTGTTACCCGCGATGCCGCCTGCGATGGTGTAGAATTCAAAGTCGCCTGTGGCAGCTTGCAAATCAACAGCCAGGCTTTCGAAAATAATCCCGTTACTGCCCGTCACAACGTCGAACATGATACCATCTTGCTGATTGTTGGCATCTGCTGGTGTCATGAGGGTCGCTGCCTGCAGAGGCATGGCGGATAAAGCCGCAACGGCCGCGGAAGCGGTCAGTAATTTTTTCATTTTTGCAATCTTCCCGATGATGATAGCCATTTGGCCACTAAGACTTAGCGAACCCTAGCAAGTTGCTAACATGTTTTGTGGATGTCAGCAATGGAATGGATTTACGCTAGCTGCCTGTCCCATTTTGGAACAGTCTCATTAGACTGGGGCCCTGCTTCATGTGGAACTGTCCTGCAAATCAAACAGGCAATTTTACCTCTCTGATTGCGAAGCAGGACTGGAAACCGAGATAGTTGCTGCTAAACAAGCAGGCTCTCATAGGGGTGAGAGTGATCGAACGGGGCGTTCTATGCGTAAGTCTATATTCCTTCTTTTGTTGGTTTCCGTGTCGGCCTGTATTCCGCCGGGCCAGGACTATAGCTGGCCGAAAAATGACGCGGCACCGGAAGCCGCATCGGAAAATGCGGCGAACCGGGTTCCGATGCTGCAAACAGATAACGCCGCTTTCGGTTCCGCCCGGGTAGATTCACAGCCGGCACCGTGGCAGGCGCGCGGGGTCGTTCCCGTCGCTCTTGATGTCGCCGACATGACCTATATTGTGAAGCCAGGCGACACGTTGCGCGGGATCGCCAATACAACCGGTGCCGGATCCCAGATTATCGCCAAGGCCAATGGTCTGACGGCACCCTATATCATCTCTCCCGGGCAGCGATTGGCGATCCCCGGGGGGCGCTATCACCGGGTGAGCTCCGGAGAAACCGGGATTGCCATCGCGCGGGCCTATGGTGTGCCCTGGCGAGAGGTTGTAGATTTGAACGATCTTGAAGAACCCTTTGTTCTGCGCGTAGGCCAGAAACTGCTGTTGCCCGCTTCCGCGCCGAGGGACCCTGTCAACATGAGCCTCGAACAACGAGCGGCCGCCTTCCGCCTGGATATTGACGATATCGTAACCGGCGGACAGCCCGCTTTGCCCGATCCCGGCCTCCCCGATCCCGGCTTGTCGTCCGTAGCAGCGGAGCCTTCCGACTGGCGCAAGGCTGTGATGCCGGAGAAACGGGTCACTCCGCCTTCTGCCTTTGCCGGCCGATTCAATTGGCCCGTCGACGGAAAGCTGCTATCCGGGTTCGGAAGCAAAGGCGGTGGCGTGGTAAATGACGGTGTGAACATTGCGGTATCCGAAGGCACGCCCATTCGCGCAGCAGCCGATGGTGTGGTTGCCTATAGCGGGGACGAGATCGATGTGTTTGGTGGTCTTATTCTGATCAATCACGGATCCGGCTGGGTAACCGCCTATGGGCACGCGGCCCGGCTGAATGTCGAGCGCGGCGCGAAAGTCCGGGCCGGAGAGGTGATCGGACTGGTTGGCGACAGCGGCTATGTTGAAGAGCCGCAACTGCATTTTGAAATCCGCAAGAACCGCAAGCCGGTAGATCCCGCCCTTCACCTGCCGAAGCGGACCTGATCGAAATATGGCGCGAAGGAATCGGCACAAGCTGACTGACTATCT
>JBCBZY010000313.1:0-3276 GCA_039815115.1 Pseudomonadota bacterium
GCGACTTCGACCTGTTCAAAGTCGAGTTCGACCGGTGTCGCGCGGCCGAAGATGGAAACCGAAACCTTGACCTTGTTCTTGTCAAAGTCGAGTTCCTCGACAATGCCGTTAAAGCTGGCAAACGGGCCGTCGAGTACCTTGATCTGGTCGCCAATTTCGTAATTGACGGAGATCCGCTGTTTCGGTGCGTTGGCGGCTTCTTCCTTGGTATTGAGAATACGTGCCGCTTCGGCTTCGCTGATTGCCTGCGGCTTGGACGTGCCGAGAAAGCCGGTGACCTTGGGCTGATCTTTCACCAGGTGATAGACATCGTCGGTCATCTGCAGTTTCGCGAGCACATAGCCGGGGAAGAATTTCCGCTCCGACTGGACCTTTTTGCCGCGCCGGACTTCGGTCACGGTTTCGGTCGGCACCTCGATTTCCTCGACGAGCGGGGTCAGGCCCAGACGCTTGGCATCGGCCTCGATGGCTTCCTTGACCTTGTGCTCAAAGCCAGAATAAGCGTGAATAATGTACCAGCGTGCCATGCGTTAAACCCGTTCTTCCAATAATTTCCTGTCCGTGGCTCAGGCCAGGGACAGAAGCCAGCCGACAATTCCGTTGAACACCGAGTCGATGCCCAGGAAAAACAGTCCCAGGATGGTCGTCATGATCAGCACCATGATCGCGGTGCGGACGGTGTCGGGCCATGTCGGCCAGACAACTTTGCTGCTCTCGGTGCGGACCTGCCGCACAAATTCACCTGGATTGACTTTTGCCATGCTGTGTTTCCAAAAATTCGTTTTTCCGTCTGTCCGGCATAAACTCCGGGTATCAGTCGCTGGACTGTGATCGGATATATGCATGATTCTGGAAAGAACCAGCCCTTTACGCCGTGATTCCCGGATAGGCAAGGGGGGATCGGGTTTTTTGCATGATCAAAAAGCTTCAGGAAGCCGCACTGCTCGCCGCCTTTTCCAGCGGATCACGGATGCTGTCCCAGATTTGCACTTCATGCTTCAAAAAGCGCCATTCGTCCTCACGCTTCTCCAGCGTACTGCGATAAAGCCCGCGCAGCTGGATCGGCTTGCCCTTCCGGCCCGCATGGCCGTCGGCATCATAATAGGCTTCCGCCGTGGCCCGATCACCGGTCACCGTAATCGCCGGCGTGTACAGGCAATGCCGGAGCCCCTGGACCGGATCTCGCATCTTGGCGATCCATTTGGCAAATCCGGTCCGCGCTTCGTCGACGCCTTCATGAATGTTGCCGCCAAAGTTCAGATAGCAATCCTCCCAGAAAAAAGCGGCAATATCGTCCGCCGTCCCGCGGTCCACCGCGAAGCAATATTCGGCATAGAGATTTTGTATCTGCTGGTGATCGCCTGACATGGCTGTCCTCCCGGTCAGGAGGCTAGCACCTTCGACGGATGCATGCCATCGACATATCCCATGAACGGCAGGTGGATATTATAGCCCAGCAATTCCTGCACGCGCTTGGGAAATTTCGCGGCTTTCTCAGGTGACACGGCGAGCAATTGCTGTTCCAGCGGGCGGCACCAGCCCTTGCAGAACTGGGGCGTGACGATCAGGCGCGGCGCGTCGGAATCATTGCCGCCGCCGCGATGCCAGAGCGTGCCCTTGGCGATCATCAGCGATCCGGCCGGCATGGTGGCTTTGATGGCTTGCTGATGGCTGCCGCTGCTTTCGCCATCGCCATCAATTCGCCCGGTGACAAAATCCTCCGCGCTATTGGCACCGTCCGGCTGTTCGTCGCCCCATTTGTGGCTGCCCGGGATGATCTCGGTCGCGCCATTATCTTCGGTCGTGTCGGTGATCGACCAGAAGGTCGACATGCTCAGCGGTTCGCGCGGACGCGCCAGCCCGCAATGGCTGTC
This sequence comes from Pseudomonadota bacterium, assembly GCA_039815115.1. GTDB lineage: Bacteria > Pseudomonadota > Alphaproteobacteria > Sphingomonadales > Sphingomonadaceae > Parasphingorhabdus. Next base: position 1,875 of record JBCBZY010000313.1, read on the forward strand.
GTCAAAATGCCAGGGCTGCGCCGTCTCTCCGGGATGCAGGTTGATCGCGAGACTGGCGTAGAGCAGGACACTGGCCCCCAGTTCGCGTTCGGCAAAGGCGAGTTGCAGCGGATGGGAAATCAGGTCGGCAAAGACCGGATCCTTGTCGAGCATCGCGTAGATACGATTGGATTTCGATCCTTCGAAATTGTTGCGCCCGCGGATGTCATCATCAATCCACGGCTTAAGCGCGGCGCGCTGGGTTTCGAGTTCTTCCGGCGTGAGCACATTTTCAAAGATGACATAGCCTTCTTCCTGAAACTGCGCCCAGCAGTCGTCAAAGCTGCGCCCGCCAAGATAAGGTGTCAGGTCGACATCCGTGGTTTCAATTGTGCTGGCGACATTCATTGGCTGTTCTCCATGATTCGGTGCTTGGCAGAATTATTATCGCAAAATTGAATTGAATTCAATTCAAAAAATTGATACAAATTGGAAATGATCTGAAGCACTAAGTTCTGGAGGACGGAAAGTGAGTGAGAAGACGCGAGAACGGCAGGAGAAACAGGGGCGTTCGGACAAAAAGGTGATCCGTGCCGCCAAGATCATTGCTGCAGCGGAGCAGATTCTTATCGAAGGTCAGGGCGAACTCGAAATGGGGCGAGTGGCTGAAAAGGCCGGCGTATCCGTCGGGCTGGCCTATCATTATTTCGGTTCCAAGTCCGGCATGCTGGGCGCGATTATCGATGCCTTTTATGATCGCTACAACATGGTGGTGAACCAGTATCTCGACCCGGATATCCAGTGGGCAGTGCGCGAAAAGGAGCGGCTGCACGCAGCGATCAGCTTCCTCTACAACGACCCGATGGCGCCAATCATCCTCGGCCGGATGGCGGGGTCCAACCAGGTCGCAGCGGTTGAGGCCGCGCGGCAGGAAGAGATGATCGAAATGGCCATCCGCAATATCAAGTCTGGCATCCGGCGACAGCATATCGACGCGCATATCGATCCGGAAATCGCCGGTGCCGCCATTGTCGGGGCGATGCGCCAGAGCATGATGCATGCGATGAAAATGGAACCACGGCCATCGGCGAAAGTGCTGACGCATCAGATCTGGGGCCTGATTGCGGGGGCTCTGGATTTGCGGTGAGGGTGGAAGTCTTTTTTGGCGTGGCGCCTTATGGCGCGTGCCCGGCTAGCTCTGCCCCGTTAAGCTTGAGTTGGCGGCTTCTCACATCCGCGCGCCTGGCGCTTGATCGCGAAAGCGGACTTGCAAGCTTCAGTTTGATCTCAGGTAATGCTCCCTTTCAATTCACCCCTGCGAGCTGAACCGCAGGTAAAAAATCACAGACAAAATCATTGTTGTGACAAGTGCGGCAAGTGAACCTGATACAGCTCCCGGCGGAAGCATGGTGGTAATGCTGAA